>CAYFVA010000010.1:0-25896 GCA_964346265.1 uncultured Desulfobacterales bacterium | reverse complement strand
TTTGAAAACTCTTTTTTCAAAACCAGGTTTTTGTTGAGCATCAGCTCCTCGCTTGACAGGCCGAGGGCCGCCCCGACAAGCTGGGGCAGATAGATCACGGAAATGGAAAGGTCCTTTCCTGCCCTGTGCGATATCCTGCCTTGAAAGCCGTCCAGGTTCAGCTGGCACATGGGGCAGATGGTGACGACGGCATCAGCGCCTTGGGCGTCTTCCAGGATTTTTTGGACCAGGATTTCAGCGGTTTCTCTCTTGGTGTTCATGTTGGAGGCCCCGCAGCATTTGGCCCCGGCGTCCCATTCAAACACATCAGCCCCGCACGCCCGGATCAGGGGTTCCATTGAAGTCGGGGCTTCCGGATCGTCAAATACCTTGTAGGGCCGAAGCGCCTGGCATCCGTAATAGGGAGCGATCTTGAGCCCGGACAGGGCATGCGTTACCCGGTCGGCGATCATGCCCGGCCCGATGTCATTGGCCATCACATCCAGCAGATGCCGGACACGGACCCGGTTTTCCAGGGTCAGATCTTCTTCTTTCAAGACCTCGTCAATCTGTGCGGAAAGCTGCCGGTCTTTCTTTTTATCGATTTCCACTTTTTTCTGGTTGAGATAGCAGGCGCTGCACGGCACCAGGATATCCGATTGTGAGTTTTTTTCCGCCATGGCGAGATTCCGGGCAGGCAGCGCATACGAGAGCAGGCGGCTCACCGGTTCGGCTGCAGTGGCTCCGCAGCAGTTCCAATCCTCGATTTCCTCAAGCTCTATGTCGAGGGACTGCATCAAAGCCCTTGTGGAACCGTCATACTCTACTGCAGATGCTTGAAGGGAACAGCCCGGATAATATGTATATTTCATTTGCTTTCCTCCATGCGGGATACGGTTTCAAACAGGCGGTTCAGGTTGCCCGGCCCCGGTTTTGACGGCAATTCGATTTTCACCTTGTTTTTCTTTAAAAACTTGATGCCGATGGGCGTGAATTTCATCGGAAGTATCGGATTCTTCATATTCAGGAAATACAATGTCAGAAACTCGGTTTCCCTGACCCTGCCATGCCGCCGGACACTTTCCATGAAGCTTGAGTAAAATTTTGATGATATCCGGTATTTGGGGATGTCCTCTTTCACCGCCACCTCTTTGAGCATGGACATGGCATGGGTCAGCTCGAGTCCCCTTGGACACCTCAATGTACAAAAATAACATGTGGAGCACATACTGAACGTGGTGGAATTGAACACCTCGTCGATCCGGTCCATCAATACCATGCGCCACAGTTTTCTCGGGGTCATGTCCATGGCAAAGGAGTTCGGGCAGGAGGCGGTGCAGGTCCCGCATTGAAGGCAGGTTGACAAAAGCTCCTTGATTTTCTTTACATCCGTCATCTGATTGTCTCCCATTGTTCTCATGATACGGCAGCTTCAATGATATTGAAAAACTGCTGATCTTCCTGATTGCTCACATAAGAGGCGCTGTTGGGACATACAGCGGCACAGGCGCCGCATCCCTGGCAGAGAGCGGGATTGATATAAATTTTGCGCCTTTCGTAGTCCACCATTCGGGCAGAGTACGGGCATGCTTGAACACATCTCTCACACAGACAGCAAAGACTCTCTTTGACCTGGGCTGTAATTCTGCTTGATGTAAGCGCATCCCTCCCGACAATCCGCAACGCCCTCTGGGCAGCTGCCTGGGCCGAAGCGATGCTTTCTTCTACATTTCTCGGGCCTGCTGCGGTACCGCATACAAAAATCCCGTCCATTGTGGTGTCCGCAGGCCGCCATTTCACATCCCCCTGCCGGATGAACCCGTACGCATCCTGTTCAATCTGGTACATGCCGGCAAGTTCTCCAACCGAAGAAGGCTGCATGCCGGCAGCAAGAATGACCGCATCCGCCTCGATTTCGATGTCCTGATCGAGAATCGCTTCATATGCATGCACCCGGGCTTTGTCATCCGAAATATCCACTTTCGGCGGTCGGTCTGTGGTGTACCGGATGAAAATGATGCCCAGGTCCCTTGCCTTTTTGAAATACGATTCCAGGAACCCGTACGTCATGATATCCCGGTACAGGATAAAAACGTTCCGCTCCGGGTCAGACTCTTTCAGAAAAAGCGCCTGTTTAATGGAAGAAGTACAGCAGATCCTGCTGCAGTATTCCTTGTTTTCGTCCCTGGACTGCACGCACTGGATCATGACCACGTTTTTCAGGGACTCAGGATCCAGTTCCTCCTTCTCTTTTTTCTCCTCAAACGTTCTGGTGGTCATGACGGCGTCATGCTCCCCGATCCGGTACTGGTCCGTCTTTGCCTCACCGGAACCTGTGGCGAAAATCACGGCCCCGTGCCGGATGGAATTTGTGGTGATGTCGCCCTGCCCGTCATCGGTTTCCACAAGGGTGGTAAAATTTCCGGTTTCCCCGGATGTATCCGACACGGTGGTGTTTTTCAAAACAGTGATCAAGGGCTGTTTTTCCACTTCTTTCGCCAACCTTTCCAGAAGGTCTTTGAAATCGGTTCCGTCAATATTGGTGTGAAGCCAGGAAAGATTGCCGCCCAACTCAGCCTCCTTTTCCACAAGAACGGTTTCATATCCCTGGTCCGCACAGGTGAGTGCCGCATTCATTCCGGCGATTCCGCCTCCGATGACAAGGATCTGTTTGGAAACCCGGATGGTCCTGGAAACCGGAACCTTTGCCTGGCGGACCTTTGAAACAGCCGTATTGATGGTAAATTCAGCCGGATCTCCGGACAGCCCGGAAATATCCACCGCGTCAAGATAACATTCGGCAAGTCCGGTCCGGGCGGAGAGTTCTTTGAGTTTTCCTTTAAACAGGCACGGTACACAGGCAAGGATCACAAGCCGGTTGAACGTGTGGTTCTCCATGTTGTCCAGCAGAGATTGCCATCCTTCGGCCGTGCACATGCCGTCAATTGTAATAAAATTGTCGATCAGCGGATGGGAGGTGCAGAACGATTCGATGAATTCGGCCTTTTCCCCGGCCTCGGAGGGACAATTGCACAATACTGCCGTGATGGACGGTACCTCCTTGGACACATCCCGGACCGGGGCTTCTTTTTCCGCTGTCTTCTTTCCGGCTTCTTCGGGGGACGGGCTTTGGCCGGGCCGGTTCATACTCCTGCCCGCCCGGACAGAAGCGGATGAGGAGTACAACACTGTTTCACTGATATCCTTGAGCCCGGAAAAAGACCCGCTGACAAACACGCCTTTTTTCGCATCTCTTTCAAAAAGATCGTCTTTTGCAAACCCGAAATCGTTGAGCTCCAAACCGGTGATTTCGGAAAGTTCTTCTGTCTGGAACGCCGGTCTCTGGCCCACTGAAAGAACCACCATGTCAAAATGCCTGTCCGTCATTGCAGCGGAGGCTTCGCTGACCCGGACACAAAGATCACCGCTTTCGGAATCCAGGGTCACGGAATGGGGCCTTGCCCGTTTCAAAATCACGCCGTGTTCGTTTTCCGCCTCTTTTCTGTACCGCTCGAACTCTTTGCCGAAGCAGCGCATGTCCATGTAATAAATGGTGGTCTCAATATCCGTGCCGAACTTCTTTTTCACAAGCACCGCCTCTTTCAGGGCATGCATGCAGCAGACAGAGGAACAGTATTCCGCGTCGGTCTGAAGACTTCGCGATCCTACACACTGAAGCCATGCGATTTTATGTGGTTTTTTGCCGTCGGACGGTCTTTGAAGCTTGCCGGAAAAAGGGCCTGTGCCGGAGAGGATCCGTTCAAATTCAATACTGGTCACCACATCCGGATATTCGTTCCATCCGAATGTGTCTTTTTCACTGTCAGGGGTGTAGTACCGGGTTCCGCAGGACAGGATCACCGCACCGGTCTGAAGATCAAAAGTTTCCCGGTCATCCTCTTTTTCCCGATCGAACACCGAGTACACCATATCGATCAGCTTTTCATCGTCAAAAGGTTTGACGATATACTCCTCGGCACCGACTTTCAGGGTCTCGACCGCGGATTCCACCGTGGCGTAGGCCGTCATCATGATCACCGTAAGATCGGGGTTTGCCTCTTTGGCCTTTTTCAGAACTTCCGTCCCCTCCATGCCCGGCATCTTGATGTCGAGCAGCATGAGGGAAAACGAATTTTCCCGGATCAAATCAAGGGCCTTCTGCCCGGAATCGGCCTCACTCACGGTGAAACCTTCATACTCGAACATCTCTTTTAAAGAATCCCGGACAATGAGCTCATCATCCACCACCAGCATGTGAAAATCCTTTTTCAGATCCCTGGGCAGGGTAATGGCACTTGTGGGACATACGGACACACATTCCCCGCAAAGCGTGCAGGCGGCCGTATCAATGACATAGGTATTGGGGATGGCGTGGGGGCTTGGCAGAAAAACCGCTTTTCTTTCGCAAAGGTCGGCATTGAATTCGTCCCGGGTTTCCACCGGGCATACCTTGGCGCATTCGCCGCACCCGATGCACCGGTCCGGATCGATACACGTATTTTCCTTCTTTACAACCGCTTTATAATTTCCTGCCTCCCCTTCAAGGGAGTCAAGTGTCGTGCCCGTCATCACCTGAATCCGGTCATGGAATAATCCCCTTCTAAGGCAGAACTGTTCCGAATTGTCCCTGTCCGCCATGGGAAGCAGACGGCAGATCCCGCATCCGTCCGTGGGAAACTGGTGGTCGAGTTTGGCCAGCATTCCCCCTGTGTATCCCTCTTTTTCGATCAAAGTGATATGAAATCCCATTTCGGCAAGATCAAGGGCGGACCGCATTCCGCTTATTCCGCCGCCGACAACAAGTGCATCACTGGTTATTTCCGTCATGGTTTCACCCCTTATATCCCTGTCACATCACTGAATTCATCTTCGAAAAAGCAGGACAGGGGATGGTTTTCTTCCACACTGCCGCCGGATGTATAGTCGAATCCATCCTGCGCCTTTTGTGCCACGGACATGAACAATTCAGACAACGGAATATCGTTGGGACATGCATTGGAGCACTGGCCGCAGCCCACACACGAAAGGCCGATATGAATCATCCGTGTCAGATGGAAAAACAGGGTATCCGAAGGCATTCGAAGTGCTCCTCTTGCCAGGGACCGGTTCAGATACTGAAGCGGCTCGTAATCAAATACATCCGTATTGAACACGCACTCTTTGCAGTAGCATACCGGGCAGGCCACCCGGCAGTTGTAACAGTTGACACAGGCTGAAAAATACCTGCCGAGTTTTTCAAAATCACCGGTTTTCTCCTGGATGTCATTGAAAACCGACTCCCGGTTCTCTGCAAGTTCTGCATTGACCTTTTTTTGGGTTTCTTTTTCATCTCCAGGAGGTTCGCCCTGTTCCAGCCCTGTCTGGGCAAGGATATATTCGCCGGTTTCACTTTTTGATGCCACAGACAGGGTCTGTTTGTCAGAAGGATGCGGGTTGATCACGATATCCGCGTTATTCGGGAACGGATCCGAGCAGATCCGGCAGGCTGTGGCAATACTGCCGTTGTAGTCGTCCGTAAATGAGGCAGCCAGGCGCTCTGAGATATATTCATTGGTGAATTCCTCTCCCCTGTCCCTGAATTCGGAATTGAATACGCTGTTGGGAAATGCGGAAAGACAGTTGGAGGAGATGATCACAAGATTTTCCGGATCCGCCTGTTTGAGCTTCACAAGCTCCACCACCGCCCGTATCTCACAGGGTCTTAGAAACACTGCGATTTTCTGTTGATTTCCCTTTCGAGTGAGCCTGGATACGAGTTTCGCGCTGTTCATGGGAAAGCACGGGGAAAACGGGTCCGCCCCGTCCAGATCCTCCACGCGGGTTACCAGTGCCGGCATGATGTCATTGCTTTCCTGTCTTACAGGAACCAGTACCGCCTGGACCTCGCCTGTCTCGAGCAGGGATTTGAAAAAGGATCTTGCCGCATCCAGAGTATTATTCTGTTTAATGGCATGAAAGCTGTTCATTTGGGTCCCCTTTTACAAGAAACTTGAAACAAGAGACAAGAAACAAGGGGTTTCATACTTGCAACCTGCCGAAAGGGCGCAGCCTCTTCTATCAAGTTTCGATCTTTGTTGTGATGCTGCTGCATAATAGCTGTTATATCACCATTCGTTTGTCTTGGGTTAACGGGCCTAAGTTTTTCACCTGATCCACCATGGTATCGATGGTATTGGCAAACATGATCCCGTCGCTCGCCCCGATCCATGTCAGCCGCAAACGTTCTTTTTCAATGGAAAAATTCGGCAGAATTTCATGAAGAAGTTTAATACGCCTTCTGGCCTTATAATTTCCATTGATATAGTGGCAGTCCCCGGGATGGCATCCACTCACCAGGACCGCATCCGCTCCTTCGAGAAAGGCTTTGAGAATATACTTGGGGTCCACCATCCCCGTACACATGACCCGTATCAGCCTGACATTGGCCGGATACTTCTTTCTTGAAGTTCCTGCGAGATCCGCCGCCGTATACGTGCACCAGTTGCAGACAAATGCAATGATCCTGGGCTCGAAGTTTTCCATTGATTTCCTCCGTCTCTTATATTCCCACTTTGTTAATGGCATCCATCATGCCGGAAAGTTCGGCAAATATCTGTTTTTCTTTAAAATGCCTGACCTGGGCGGCTCCGCTGGGACAGAACCCCGAACAGGAACCGCATCCCTTGCACAAGGCCTCGTTTACAACGGAAACCGACCGTCTCATGTCGAACTCGATTGCGCCGTACGGGCAGAGCCCGATACAGGTCTTGCATCCGGCACATATGTCCGGATCGATATACGAGATGGCGGATTCGATCTCCACTTCCCCTTTGGAGGCAAGCTGAAGGGATTTGGAAGCCGCCCCGGATGCCTGGGCCACGGAATCCGGAATATCCTTGGGGCCCTGGCATGCGCCTGCGATAAACACGCCGTCCGTTGTCGTGTCCAGAGGTCCGAGTTTCGGGTGGGACTCCAGGTAGAATCCGTCGTTTCCCTGGCTGATCCCGAGGACCCGGCCGATTTCCCTTGCATCGTCTCTCGCCTCCATGGCCGTGCAGAGAACCACCATATCCACAGGCACCCGGACGGTTTCGGCAAGAAGCGTGTCTTCGGCCATCACCACAAGGCGGTCGGTCTCAGAGTCGGTTTCAGCCTTGTCAGTGATCTCGGCCACTTTGCCTCTTACGAAGACAGTCCCCTCTTCCTGGCATTTTTCGAAAAATTCTTCATATCCCTTGCCGAAGCACCGCATGTCGATATAAAAATTGTATACCTTTGTATCATGCCCCACTTTTTCATGGAGCAGGTGGGCGTATTTCAGTGCATACATGCAGCAGACCCTGGAGCAGTACTCATGAAAGTTGACATCCCGGCTGCCGATGCAGTGAAGGATTGCCACACTTTCCGGCTTTTTGGCAAGATTTCCTTCCTGATCCCGGATCAGGATCTCTCCACCCGTGGGGCCGGTTGCGTTGCTCAACCGTTCAAATTCAAAATTGGTAAATACATTGGGGTATTTTCCATACCCGTACGGTTTCATGGGAGTCGGGTCGAGTACATCGTAGCCGGTGGCTGTAATAATGCTGCCCACCTTGACTTCAACAATTTCATCGGTCTGGCTGTGATCCACGGCATTGGGCTGGCAGGCTTCGACACACTGCATACATTCGCAGCATCCCCCGCAGTTGATACACCGATTGGCCTCCAGCACGGCATCTTGTTCGTCAAGCCCTTTGCTCACTTCCTCAAATGATTTTTGTCTCGGGGCCGGTTCCAGCTTTTCCGCTGTTTGTCTTTTCCGCGGTTTCTCGTTTTCAGGAATCGGGACAAGGTCTTCACTGCGGACAGCCTTTTCCCGATCCGGTTCTTTCTCCTCCGCCTCCCCGGTCTCGGTGAAAAATCGGACAATCCCCTCCACCGCTTTATGGCCGGCGGCAACCGCCTCTACAACCGTGGCAGGACCTGTAACCGCGTCTCCTGCTGCAAATACACCCGGTTCAGAAGTCTCCATGGTTTGTTCATCAATCTCGAAAGTGCCCCAGCCGGTAAGCGTCACAGAGGTATCCCGGATCAGTTCCTTTGTGTCCGCACGCTGGCCGATGGCCGGGATGATGGTGTCACATTCGATTTCAAACTCGCTGTTCTCAACAGGAACCGGCCTTCTTCTGCCGCTTTTGTCCGGTTCCCCAAGGGTGTTTTTGATGCATGTCAGCCGGATGACCTTTCCGCCTTCCTGCACTATACGGACAGGAGATACAAGATCCATGAACTCGATGCCCTCTTCCCTTGCATCCATGATCTCATCCGGGTCAGCCGGCATTTCATTTTCCGTCCTGCGGTACACGATTTTCACACTTTCCGCACCGGCTCTGAGAGCGACCCGGGCCGCGTCCATGGCCACATTGCCGCCGCCGACCACCACAACTCTGCCGGGAGATTCCGTTTCAGAAGGGGTCAGGTTGATTCGCTTCAAAAACAGGATGGCATCTTCCACTCCCTTTGAATCCTCGTTTTCAATATTCAGACCGGCCGGCACGTGCGTGCCGATACCCAGGAAAACCGCATCAAATCCCTTTTCTTTCAGATCCTTGACGGTAAAATCTTTTCCCGCAATTTTGCCGGTTTGAAGTTCAATCCCCTTTTCCGTAATATTCTCGATCTCCCGGTCCAGCACATCAGGCGGAAGCCGGTAATCCGGGATACCGGTCCGCAACATGCCGCCCGGCTTGTCAAGGGCCTCGAATATGGTAATGTCGTATCCCTTTTTCCTCAGGTAATAGGCAACGGTGAGCCCGGCCGGACCGGAGCCGATGATTGCCACATGATGGTTTTTAGATTCTTCCATTTCAAAGGGGACCTCTGACAGGTCTGCATGGTCGGCTGCAAACCGTTTGAGTTCCCGTATGGATACAGGCGCGTCTATGGCCGCTCTTCTGCACTCGTCCTCGCACATGTGGGGACATACACGGCCCAGAGTCCCGGGAAGCGGGAGCCTTTCCATGATCAGGTTCAGTGCCTGCTGATATTTGCCAACCTTGACCATCTGCACATATCCCTGGACATTGGTGCCGGCAGGGCAGGACAGCCTGCAGGGAGCAGGCGCCCGTTTATCGATACAGTAGGTGATGGGAACGGCCTGGGGAAACGAACGATATACAGCCGGTCTCTGTTTCAGTCCGACATCCCATTCACTGGGCAGAAGCACGGGACAAACCTTTTCACACTCCCCGCATCCGGTGCAGTTGTTTGTTATATATCTGGCTTTTTTCCTGATTTTAACGGTATAATTCCCGATATATCCGGAAACCTCTTCCACCTCACTGTAGGTATAAAGCTGGATATTCTTGTTCTGGGCCGTTTCCACCATTTTCGGGGTACCAATACAGGCGGCGCAGTCCAGTGTGGGGAAGGTCTTGTCAAACTGCAGCATATGGCCGCCGATGGTGGTATCCTTTTCCACGAGATACGCAGTAAGTCCGGATTTCCCGATATCAATGGCCGCCTGCATCCCGGAAATCCCTCCCCCGACAATCAGGATGTTCGGATGAATGTTCACCGTTCGCTGTTCAAGCTCCTCATTGAAAATCACCCGGTTGACCGCGGCATGGGAAAGGGTTTTCGCCTTGGCAGTGGCCGTATCCACATTGTCGGTGACCCAGGATACCTGCTCTCTCACCGATGCCATCTGGAAGCTGTATGGATTCAATCCGGATCTTGCACACACCCCCTGGAATGTTTTTTCATGGAGCCTCGGGGAACAGGATGCCACCACCACCCGGTTGAGTTTATAATCCCTGATGTCCTGTTCAATCAGCTCCTGGCCGGGATCGGAACACATGAACTTGTAATCTTTTGCCACAACCACGTTTTCAAGCTCGGAAATGTACCGGGCCACTTCATCCACCCGGACCATTCCGGCAATATTGATTCCGCAGTGGCATATGTAAAAACCGATGCGTGCAGCCATACTATTGATCCTTTTTTCTTGTTTTTCCCAAATTCGTTTTTTCCGTCAACATACTCATGGAGCCCAGCAGTTCATCTTCCTGAAGGGGTTTTTCCAGAAAGGCGAAATTGGATTGCCTCTGAAACTGCCGAATTCTGTGGTAATGCGCCAGTGATTCCGGTGGGATGCTTGAAATGAAAATCATGGCCGTCTCCCGGTACCGGGCAAGTCTGTCCAGCAAATCGATATCGCAAAACGGCTGGTCCAAGATCAGTATATCCGGCTCGATTTCTTCAATGGTCGCCTCAAGCATTGTCTCCTCCTTGACCACACTCACATGAAATCCCTGATTGATCAGAAATGTCTGCAGGAACGCCCTGGTTTCCGCTTCATGGTTTACGATGAGGATGGACAGGTTTTTCATTTCCCGTACCTTGTAATGACATATACCATACTTTTATAAAGAGATATAAAGCATAACATGTGCCACTTGATACCGAACGGGTTCAAAACGGATGAGGCGCAGAAAGGAAGGGGCTGGGGACATAACCGGAATAAGCGGTTGGGTAAAAAAAATACGGAAATATTTTGCAACAACTGCAACAAATAATACGAAATTGGTTGAAACAAAAATATCTATGTATTGCGCAATATTGTGCAACACATAGGCAACAACTTACAGCAGATTGTGTTTTTTCATCCGGCGCCAGAGGGTGGATCGGTCAATGTTCAAATCCTGTGCCGTACGTCCCCGGTGCCAGTTGTTCCGCCCCAGCCCGTCCAGCAGGGTGTCCTTGTCCGTATTGTGTTTCTCCACGGCTGCCGGGGTTGACGGTACAGATTTTTCCCCGCCGCAGGCAGCTGTTTTGGTTTCGTCCTCCCTGAAAACGTGAAGGGGAAGATGTTTGGACATGATGACATTGTCCCGGCATACGATCATGGCATGCTCGATGATATTTTCCAGCTCCCGGATGTTGCCCGGGTACGTATAATTCAGAAGCTGCTTCATGGCCTCTTCACTGATGCTCACAGGCTCTTTTTTCATGGCTGCTGCCTGATTTCTCAGAATATGGCGGATCAACAGCGGCAGATCGGCTTTTCGTTCATTTATGGGCGGCAGTTCGATGCGGAACACATTGAGCCGGTAAAAAAGGTCTTCTCTGAAGGCCCGTTCTTTCACCAGCTGTTCAAGCCGCC
Source organism: uncultured Desulfobacterales bacterium (assembly GCA_964346265.1). Taxonomy (GTDB): domain Bacteria; phylum Desulfobacterota; class Desulfobacteria; order Desulfobacterales; family Desulfobacteraceae; genus JAIPEK01. The sequence continues at coordinate 14,795 of CAYFVA010000010.1, read as the reverse complement.
GGTTTGTGGCGGTAATAATCCGGACATCAACCCGTTTGAGATAACTGCTTCCCAGCGGATAAAACGCCTTATCCTCGAGGACCCGCAACAGTTTCGCCTGCAGGGACAGCGGGATCTCGCCGATTTCATCCAGAAATATGGTCCCGGTATCAGCCTCACTGAATCTTCCCGGCTTGTTCCGGTCCGCGCCAGTGAATGCGCCCCTGACATATCCGAAAATCTCGGATTCCATTAAATTGTCCGGGATGGCGGCGCAGTTGACTTTGACAAAGGGGCGGTCCTTTCTGTCGCTTTCCGAATGAATCACCTTGGCCAATAGATCCTTGCCCGTGCCTGTATCTCCCTGGATGAGAACGGTGGATTCTGTGGCGGCCACCACCTTGACCATATCGAAAATTTTTTGCATCATCGGGGATTTCCCGATCATGTCATGGAACTTGTACCGCTCGGTAATCGCCTTGTCCAGCTCCCTTGCAAGGGTCATGTCCTGGAGGGTGGCAAATCCCCCCACAAGCCGGCCGTGATCATTCTTCAACGGGATGTAGTCCGCTTTCACAGGTATGTTTTCCCCTTGTGAGCCGATCATGTATCCGCTCTTTCCGCTCACGGAACTGCCCTCCTGCATCGCACGGGAAAACCCGCCGGTTTCCTTGGCAAGCTTTTGATTGAACAGAATGCGCCATTCTTTTCCCAACAGATTCATCCGGTTGTAGCCTGAAATTTTCTCGGCCGCCTGGTTGAAAAACGTCAGAAGCCCGTTCCGGTTCACGGTAAAAACCCCCATGTTCAGGCTGTCCAGAATAATTTTCAGGCTCTGTTCCTCGTAATGGATCCGACTGACAAGTTCTGAATAGGGAAAGTGGTCCTGGAGCACCATAAAACACCCGAGCGGAGAGCCCTGCTCGTTATAAACAGGAGCTGCGATTCGGGTAACCCGGTGCTTCTGCCGGTATTCATCCATAAATTCCACATCCATATCCTTGATGGTCTCGTCCCAGACCCCTTTGAGAGGACAGCTCGAAAAGCACGGAAGCCCGCAGAACACTTCTCTGCAGCTATGCCCCTCGATCTCCGGCTTTTCCAGACCGAGAAGCGCCTCTGCGTTCCGGTTCAAATCCACAACGTGCCGTTCCGAGTCCACGATGAGTCCCCCGATATTCAGATGATCAAGAATAAGGAGCATCTGCTGATAAATCGCTATGTTCACTGCCTCTCTCCTCCAGAGGGAAAACGCAATGTGAAAGAGGTTCCCCTGCCCGGCTCTGAATCCGCTTCTATGGAGCCTCCGTGCCGATCCATAATGCCGAAAATAATGGAAAGCCCCAGTCCCACGCCGTATCCTTCATCCTTGGTCGTATAAAAGGGCTCGAAAATACGATTCAGCTCTTCGGGCTCGATCCCTTTTCCGTTGTCACTGACCACGATCCACACCTCACCTTCTTCCTTTTGGTTCATGGCGCTGATGGTGATTTTTCCGCCGGTTCCGATGGCATCCACGGCATTGAAAACCAGATTGATAATGGACTGCTGAATCTGATTGAAATCCCCGTGGATCGGCTGTATATCCGGTTCAATTTCCATGGAAAGCTCAATGGAACTGAGTTCGAGTTTGTGTTGGCAAAGGAGTGCGGATTTTTCAAGAAGCGCCTGTACGTCAATTTCCGCAAACGCAAGCTTGCTTTTTCTTGAAAAGGTAAGCAGACTTGATACAATCTCCGAAATTCTGGCGGATTCGGATTCCATGATATCCAGATATCTGGAAAACTTCTCCATATCAATGTCCTTACCATTTCGCTTCTTGATCATCCGGTTCATAAGATGGGCATAATTGAGAATCCCGGCGATCGGGTTGTTGATTTCATGAACCACGCTGGCGGAAAGCCGCCCGAGGGATATGAGCTTGTCCCTGTGAAGAATCCGCGCCTGGTCCAGGTTTTTCTGCTCCAGAAACCGGGTATACTCCCTGAGGCGCTGCCTTGAGTGATACCGCTCTTTTGCCCGGGAAAGGGCGAGTTGTAAAGCAGTATCATCAATGGGCTTGTTGATGAAATCGGAAGCATCGAGCTGAAGGGCTTCAATGGCGAGATTCATCTCGCCGAACGCCGTGATGACGATCACCTCAATATCCCCGTATCGCTCTTTCACTTTCCGTAAAAGTTCGATCCCCCCCATTCGGGGCATTTTGACATCAGTGACAACAATCTGGGGGGCCGCTTCTTCCACCATTTCAAATCCGGCAACGCCGTCTTCGGCTGTATAAACCTCAAAACCCTGGTCTTTGATTACATAGGAGATTACCTCTCTTATATCCTGTTCATCATCCACCAGAAGCAATTTCCACTGATCGGTCATGGTATGAACACAAATCCTTTTCGATAGAATTTTTGTCTGTATTGCCGGCCGTTTATGGTTTTGTTTCATGATAGCCTTCCTTTTTCCGCCCGTCAACTGTAAACCCGGCCGGATTGCTTCTATATATTGACCTTATTTTATATGATGTTATTATACGGTTTTGGTTGACTGAAATTCTAAACAAAACATGACAATACCAGAGGATTGAAGATGAAAAAAATTGGCTATTTATTGTGCATGGTCTTGCTGGTGCCGGTGCATGCCGGAACGCTGCATGCCGGAACCACATATTCTTTGACCGAACTTTGTAAAATTGCCGACAAAACCGCACAGGACATCCGGATCGCACAAGAGGATCTGTACATCTCAGAACAGGACAAAAACAGAGCGATGTCCGTTCTCACTCCCCGGATTACCGCCTATGGAAGCCGAACCGATTATGAGGATGCCGAACCTCAAAAACAGAACCCGGATGCGGACGTTTTCGGGGTGAAAATCAGCCAGTCCTTCACATTAAACGGCAAAGAACTTATCGCCTATGACATCAGCAAGGATAAAATCGAGAAAAAAGCATATGACCTGGAAAAGGTGAAATCCGATTACCTGTTTGAAGTCGCCGGGACTTACTATGACATTCTTTCCGCCAGAAAATTCGTGGACATTGCGGATTCGGACAGAAAACGTCTTAAAAAGCACAGGGACGCGGTTAAAGAGCGCCTGAACGTGGGGGATGTTACAAGAACCGCCCTTTACCGGGCCGAAGCGGAACTGTCCAAATCCGAAACCGAGTATGTCAAGGCGGTCAACACCCTGAAACTTGCCAAAGCTTCGCTGAAAAATCTCGTGGATATTGAAGAACCGTTTACCCTGAAAAAGGAGGCAAAGCCCGGCCTGGAAAACTTTGACACATCTTTTGAAAAGCTTCAGGACAGGATGCTGGATAACAGACCCGAGCTGAAAAAAGCCCAGAAGAGCATTGAGATTGCGGAAAAAAATATCCGGTATGAAAGAGGAGCCTACTGGCCCGAACTTTCCATAGAAGGGGAGTATGCAGATACAGAAACAGAATATGACCGTGCCTCCCCGGGCATCAAAAACCCCAGGGAAACCACAAACAAATCCATTACCACTCAGCTGACCTTTACCATATTTGACGGCGGCCTGAGGCGGGCGGACATTCGACAGGCCCTGGCTGACAAGAGAAAAGCTCAGACCGGGCTTGCAAAAACGAAGGACGCCCTTGTGCTGGAGCTGAAGGATGCCTGGTTCCAGTACCGGACCGCCCAGAGTTCTTTAAAAACCCTGAAAGACGAGCTGAAATCCGCACGGGAGAACTACAAGGCCGTCCGGATGCAGTTTAAATACGGGCTTGCCGACAGTGTGGACATGATGGATGCCAACACCCTTCTGGTGACGGCTCAAAGAAAATTTTCAGATGCCGAATATCAGTATAGCCTGTCAATTCTGAACCTTATACGGACAAGGGGGGATCTTGCAAGCTTTCTTTTATCCGGCAGCTTGACTTCAACCGGATGATTCAATAGTATTCAATCAGACGCATCCTATTCAAATGAAACCTGTATGCCAAAAGGAGGACTGATCATGTACGAAATTATCGCCAATCCGGAACACTATCAGATCGACCATCTTGTGAACGGAACAGGAAATGCGAGCATAGAAGTGGACAAGGAAGAGAGAACAAAATGGGCAAAGGAGATTGAAAATTTCAGCCACAAACTGACCCGGTTTGCAGAACGGTCCGCCACGCTTGCAGAACTTCTCAAGGGAGACCAGAAAATCATCACCACCCCTGCATCTTTCAAAACCCTTAAAATCCAGCTGTTTGAAATAAACGAAAAACTCGACAACGCCATTGAAATCGCGAACCGGCTCGAATCAGACATTGTAAAAAAACAGTAGGAACATTGTCGCCCATGCCCGCTTACCCGCCGGCATGGGCGATGATGCAGCACTGATCAGACCGTCGGTATCAAGTTTCTCTCCCCCGGTAAAAGGGGTTTTTGCAAATTTTTCTCAATTGTGCATCCGAATTTTTTCCCGGCCGGAGACAAGCAGTTCTTGGGTGGTTTCCATGGAAATGCATTCGTCTGTAACAGAGACCCCGTACACAAGGTTTTCCGTCCCGCTTGAGATCTTCTGGGCTCCCTCCAACAGATTGCTCTCCAGCATGAGCCCTTTTATGGCTGTGTTGCCGTTGATGTGCTGGTTGATGACATCTTCCCATACAATCTTCTGGCCGGAAAATTTCTTCCCGGAATTGGCATGGGAGCAGTCCACCACAATGGCACCGGACAGGTTCTTCTCCTTCAAGGCCTCTGTCGCCTCCCGGATACTCACGGAATCATAGTTGGGCCTCCGGCCGCCCCGCAGCACAATATGGGTGTCCGGGTTTCCTCTGGTGCTGACAATTCCCACCCTCCCCTTGGGGTCCACCCCCAGGAAACTCTGGGGAGACCTGGAGGCGATCATGGAGTTGATGGCTGTATTCAGCGCCCCGTCCGTGCAGTTTTTAAATCCAACCGGCATGGAAAGGCCGCTCGCCATTTCCCGGTGGGTTTGAGATTCGGTGGTTCTGGCGCCGATGGCGGCCCAGCAAACCAGCCCTGCTATGTACTGGGGAATAATGGGATCCAGGAACTCCGTTGCTGTGGGAATCCCCATGGCGGTGATGGAAAGAAGAAGTTTTCTCGCCCTGTTCAATCCTTCGGTGAGATCGCGCCTTCCGTCCATGTGAGGATCATTGATAAGACCCTTCCACCCGACAGTGGTTCTCGGCTTTTCAAAATAGACCCGCATGACGGGCAAAAAGGTATCTTCAACCTTTTCCTTGAGTTCGGCAAGCTTTTCTGCATATTCCAGCGCCGCCTTTTCATCATGAACCGAACAGGGCCCGGTGATCACCATGAGCCTTTGGTCTTTACCGGAAAGGATGTCTTTGATCTCCTTTCTCCCCCTCATAACGGTTTCCCTGGATTCTTCGGTTATTTTCAGCTCCTGCTTGAACCTCTCAGGGGAGATCAACGGGTCAAAACCTTCCACATTGATATCATACGTCTGATGCATTACTGTCCTCCTGTTCTTCAAAAATGATATTCAAAAATTTATTGCTTCTTTCCATGGCTTCCTCTTTGTACTCTCCAATGAATTCTCCCACCCGGGAGATGAAATCCGATCCCTTGGCAGCCGACCCTTGGATCAACACGGAGGAACTCTCTTTCATGGCGGAGTGAAAAACGTCCAGTACCTCCGGAACATACTGGTTATCGTGAATCAGGCTTGCATACAGTTCCGGATCCTGGGCAAACAGTCTGCCGATAATATCCGAATTGATTCGAAATATGGGCGTGGATGTGCCGAACATGAGAGTCGGATGAAGATCCATCTTCTGAAGCGTCCGGGCAAAGCATACGGAAAGAAAATGGGTCAACCCCTGGACAACTGCCATGTGACGGTCATGGACAGAGGCGTCCATCCGGGTGACATTGGCCCCTCCCTTTGAAAACAGCCGTTCGGCCCAGGCGATTCCTTCCTCTCCTCTTCCCGGGGACAGAACAATATTCTGGGACTCGAGGGACCCGGTAAAGGGGCCGAACATGGGATGCATGCCCACGACTTCGCAGCAGCCGGAAGAGACCATTTTCTTCACGATCACTTCTTTCTGGGAGCAAAGATCCATCAAAAGCTGATCCTCACAAAGGATCGGCCCGATCTGTTCCGCTATGGTCACAGCCGCTTCAACAGGCGTGCTTAAAAGGACAAGATCGCAGGACTTTGCAAGCTCTTCATTGCAAAGCCGGGTATCCAGGTCCGAGACAAGCACCTGAAAATCGAAACGGCCGGTAAAAAACGTTTTAAACCATTGCCCCATACCGCCGTTTCCGCCGATGATTCCGATGGTTTGTACAGGTCTCATAACAAAGCCTTCTGTCTCAAAAGGTGATCCGCAATGGTCAGCTGCATCATGGCCTTCAGAACCGGATTGATCCGGGGGATGGCACAGATGTCGTGGCGTCCGGTGGTGGATGTCTCGATCTCGTTTCCGTTCTGATCCAGTGTTTTCATGGGCTTTTCAATGGAAGGGATCGGTTTGACATAAGCTCTTGCCACAATATCATCCCCGTTGGATATACCTGCAAGGATCCCCCCTGCATTGTTGGATTCAAACCCCCGGGCACCGATCGGATCGTTACATATCGATCCCGTCATCTTTGCCGATTCACATCCGGCCCCGATTTCGACTCCTTTTACTGCGCCGACACTCATCAGACCTTTGGCAATATCCGCATCCAGCTTGTCAAAAGTCGGGTCCCCCAGTCCGGCCGGCACCCCGGTGGCAGTAACTTCAACCACGCCGCCGACAGAATCCCCTTCTTTTTTCACCTGCCGGATCCTCTCTTCCATCCGTTTTTCCGCCTCCGGATCCGGGCATCGCAGCAAACTATCTTCCGGCACTTCCTTTTTCAGACGATCCCCTTTTATGCCGCCCAGTTCAATGGTATATGCAGACACTTCAATCCCCTGCAGCGAAAGAAACGCGCCTGCCACACCGCCTGCCGCAACTCTTGCCGCGGTCTCCCGGGCCGAGGCCCTTCCCCCGCCCCTGAAATCCCGGATGCCGTATTTGGACTGATATGTGATGTCCCCGTGGCCGGGGCGGTATACATAGGCCTTCTTATAATACGGTGTTGAATCGGCATCCCGGTTTTCAATCATGATCATGATCGGTGTTCCGGTGGTCACGCCCTCGAAAACACCGGAGGCGATTACCGCTCTATCCGGTTCATTTCGCCGCGTACCGCCGATGCCTGCGCCGGGTTTTCTTTCATCCAGCACCTCCTGGATCATCTGTTCGGTAATGGGAATTTTCGGGGGGCATCCCTGCACCACGACCCCGATGCTTTTCCCGTGGGATTCTCCGAAGGTGGTGATACTGAATATCTTTCCAAATGTGCTACCCGCCATTGTCAATCCTCCGTTTTATAATAAGGGCTACTTGTTTCGGTGTCTGATCCGTTGTGTCAACCTCATGATGGGCCGCCTCCGAATAAAACGGCTCTCTTTCAACGCATACCGCCCTGATTTCCTCTTCCGGTTCTTGATCCGTAAGCGAGGGTCTTGACGCATCTGATTGAGGGTCACTCATGATCCGGGTGATAAGTGTCGCCATGTCTGCATACAGCCGGAATACCAGCCCGTTTTCCCGGATAAACAACCGGTTTGCCGGATCCAGAACGATACCGCCGCCTGTGGCGATCACTGCATTGTCAGTACTTTCAAGGTCGAACAGGAAAGATTGTTCCCTTTTCCTGAATGACTCCCACCCGTTTTTCTCCACCAGTTCCCGGATCGAAGTGCCGATTCTCTCCTCGATCCTTTGATCGGTGTCAATGAAGGAAAACCCGAGCATTTCAGAAAGCAGCCTGCCTGCAGTGGTTTTCCCGGTGCCCCTGTATCCGATCAGAAAAACTTTCATCACCGACCTTCCAGTGCATCAAAAATCTCCCAGAATGAAGGAAACGATTTACCAACGCATTCCGGATTTTCAATCGTTACGCCTTCCACGGCGAGACCTGCCACGGCAAAAGACATGGCGATCCTGTGATCATCATAGGTTTCGATTACCGCTCCGTGTGGATGTCCGCCGTGAACAATCATCCAGTCTTCTCCGGTTTCCACGGCTATCCCCATCCTGGAAAGCTGGGTTGCAGACGCGTCGATCCGGTCACATTCCTTGCTCCGAAGATGCCCGATGTTCCGGATAACCGTCCTTCCTTCAGCAAAAGCGGCTGCAACCGCAAGCCCGGGGACCGCGTCCGGCATGTCGCCCATGTCCACATCCACCCCGGTCAGGCGGCCGCCTTTCACGGTGATGCCGTCCTCTTCCACATCAAGGAAACACCCCATGTCCCGGAGGATGTAGATCAGTTTGATATCCCCCTGAAGGGATGCCGGGGTCACGTGCAGAACTTTGACGGCAGCCCCGGTAACCGCCCCTGCAAGCCAGAAATACCCTGCGTTGGAAATATCCGGTTCCACTGCAAATATCCCAGGAACGTACCGCTGCCTGCCTGGCACCCGGTATTCATAATCGGACAGTTTCTCCGCATGAACCTGGAATTCCTTCATGGAATTGAGGGTCAGGTTGACATAGGGGGTGGATACAAGGCCGTTGTCCACATGAATATGAAGCCCTTTGTCCATTACCGCCCCTGCGATCAGAAGACCGGACAGGTATTGACTCGAAACCGAACAGTCAATACGGACTTCCCCCCCTGCACATTCTTTGCCGTTGATGAGAACCGGGGGAGTGCCCTGCCCGACCCGGGATCGTGCATCCGCCCCTGCCATGGCCAGGGCGTTCAGTAGCGGATCCATGGGCCGCTCACACATTCTGGCATTGCCGGACAAAAGATAATCCGTGTCTCCAAGGGCGGCAATGGAGGCCAGAAGCCTCATGGACGTTCCGGAATTTCCCAGGTAAATCGGTTCGGAAAACGAAGCGGGCTTTGCGCCGAATCCGCGGATATTCAGTCCGGACGTTTCTGCTTTCCGTATCACGGCCCCCATGTGTCCAAGGGCGAAACCGGTCAGTTCGACATCTTCACTGGACAGAACATTTTTGACAACCGATTCCCCCTGACAGAGAGAAGCCATGATGACCATTCTGTGAGAAATGCTTTTTGAACCTGGTATACAGACTTTTGTATCCCAAAGAACCCTTGTTTCTATTGGTTTCATTTATGTTGCCTCTTTTGTCATTACCTCTCTGAGCGTATCAATGGAAGGGGAGAGGCCGGTCCACAGCTCGAATTGTTTGGCTGCCTGGCAGATGAACATCTCAATGCCGCTCACTGTGTGGCATCCCCTTTGACCCGCCTGACGGAGCAGCCGGGTTTCAACGGGATTGTACACCATGTCCATGACCACCATCCCCGGCTTGAGGAGATGCGCGGGCACAGGAGAGTCTTCCGTGTTCGGGAACATACCCGAAGGCGTGGTGTTGATCAGAATATCAAACGCCTGTCGCTCCAACTCTTCCGGTTTCAGAAACCGGCAGTCCAGCTCTGCTGCAAGCCTGCCTCCTTTTCCGGTTGACCGGTTGATCACCGTTACCCGGGCGCTTTCTTGAACCATGCCGAAACCTGCTGCGCGGGCTGCCCCGCCTGCACCGATTATGCCCACCCGTTTTTCCGGAATACCGAAATGCCGTAACGGCGCAACAGCGCCAAAGCAGTCGGTATTGAATCCTTTCAGTCTGCCGGAATGGTGGACAATTGTGTTGACTGCCCCTATACGCAGGGCTTGGTCATCAGTTTCATCCAGGTACTCTATCACCTTTTCCTTGAACGGAATGGTAACGGAAACTCCTTTTATGCCGAGACTACGCACGGCGGTAATGCCCTCTTTTAAATTTTCCGGCTCAAAAGCGAGATAAACGGCATTGATTCCGTGCTCGGCAAACAGCATGTTGTGGATCGCCGGACTCTTTGAATGCCCCACAGGGGATCCGAATACGCAGTACAGATCAGTTTGGGAATTAATGGGTTTCAAAACAGTTCTTCCTCTTTGCCGGCGGGATAGCTCCCCAGAATTTTCAGGGAAAGACAGCATTCTCTCATTTTTTCCAGCGTGTTCTCAACGTCAGGATCCCCCATGTGCCCCTGGATATCCATGAAAAAACAATAGCTCCAGTTGTGATTTTTGGCGGGCCGGGACTCAAGCTTGACCATGTTGATGCCGGCCTTGTTCAAAGGTTCAAGCGCCTTGAACAAAGATCCGGGGGTGTGGGAGGTGGAAAACATGATCGAGGTTTTGTCCCGGCCTGTTTTTTCGACAATTTCCCTGGATATCACCAGAAACCGGGTGATGTTTCCCGGATAATCTTCGATCGAAGATTCAACAGTCTGAAGATTATAAATATGAGCGGCCTGGCTGCCGGACACCACTGCCGCTCTTTCATCTTCCGCTGCAATGGCTGCTGCCCTGGCCGTACTGCTGACTTCAATGACTTTGGCTTTCGGATACATCCGCCGGAGCCACATTTTACACTGGGAACAGGCCTGGGGATGACAGTAGATGGTTTGAACAAGGCCGGATTCTCCGGTGCAGGAAATCAGGTCATAAGAAACAGGCTCATACTGCTCTCCGCAAATCTTCAGATCGAATTCCATAAAAAGGTCGAGGGTATGGGTGACCGCCCCTTCGATGGTATTTTCCACCGGAACCACACCATAATGGCTCGTCCCTTTGTTAACATCCTTGAACACCTCATAAATGTCGGGCTGCGCCCTGAAATCCCCTGAATGTTTGAAATGGTTGAGGGATGCGATATGAGAATATCCCCCTTCCGGGCCGAGGTAGCTGACAAGCCGGGTTTTCTGTATATCCTTGGTGGCCATCATGATCACATTGAAAATATAGCGCAAAAGCTTGTTTTCCGCAGGTCCGTCATTGATACGGGTGATTTTTTCCATGACCTTCTTTTCTCTGGATGGATCAAAAACATTGCTTTTGGATTCCTGCTTGATTTCTCCGATCTTCCTTCCGATCCGGAGCCGTTCATTGATCAGGGCGACAATCTTTGAATCAATGGAGTCAATGTCATCTCTCAGCTGTTTTAACCTGTCTTCCAGTGTGTCCCCGGTCTCATTCATTGGTTTTTCCACCTTTGAAAAGCGGTTGGCATAAAAAAAACAAGGGCCCCAGGATTCGATCCTGCGGCCCGAACAAAAAAAGCCGCAGCGACCTTTGATCTGCTGCGGCTTTTGCCTTTCTCGATTTATGACTTGATTCAGCGCACCACAGGCAGACCGTTATTATAAAAATAATAACCAAAATAGAAAAAGAATCTGCCTGCCGTACCGATTTTCATCATTTGTTTTTCAGTTTCCTCAAAATCAAATCATAGCAAAACAATACGTCCTGATTATACATATTGTTTCCCATTGTCAAGTGTTTTCTTCAAAAATTATTATCCTTGGGCGGAATCGTTTTTCAGAACGAAACTTTTGATACGGTTTCCATCTCTTTCCTTGACGGTGGCGGTATAATTATCCACCTTGATGGTCTCCCCGGCCTTGGGAATCCGGCCGAGCTTGTCCAGCACAAATCCGGAAAAAGTGTCATAATCGTTGGAATCAGGGATGGAAAAATGAAAGTACTTGTTGATTTCATCAATCCCGATCTTTCCGGAAACCAGCCATTTCCCGCCTTTAAGTTTGATAATCTCCGGCTCCAATGTATCGGTTTCATCACTGATCTCACCGACAAGCTCTTCCACCACATCTTCGAGTGTGACGATCCCTGAAACGCCTCCGTGTTCATCAATTACAACCCCGATATGGTTCTTCAACTGTTTGAACTGCTGCAAAAGAGAATCGAGTTTCTTCGAGCCGGGAACGAAATTGGGCCGGCTCATGATCCGGGCGATATCAACCGATTCATTGACGCTTTTATGGTTGCAGGTTTTATGAAACTCTGAAAACAGGTTTTTGATATTCAATATGCCGATCACATTATCGATATTTCCCTGAATGACAGGAATTCTTGTAAAACCGGAATCGAGTATCTCATCGATATCAATATCCTGTTCAATATCGATCACATACATATCCGCCCGGGGCGTCATGATTTCGGAGGCACTCGTGTCATCGAATTCAAAAATATTGGAAATAAACTCTTTTTCCTCTTCCTTGATCTGTCCCTCTTCCTCCACCACTTCCACCATGGTCATCAGTTCGTCTTCAGTGACTCCTGGTGATTTGTCAAAAGCCCCCACCAGTTTCGGAATAAAGTTGAGCAGAAAAATCAGGGGGAAACAGAGTTTGGAAAGCCAGAAGATGGGTATGATAGTAATTCGGGCCACAAGGATTTTATTGTGAGTGGCAAAGGATTTGGGGAAAATCTCACCGAAAACAAGGATCAGCATGGTCATAACGCCGGTGGCGATCCCCACTGCGTTGGACTGGAAAAAATCGATGGCAATGGCCGTGGCAAGAGCGGATCCTGCGATATTCACGAGATTGTTTCCGATGAGGATCGTGGTCAGCAGTTTATGGGAATCCTCTTTCATGTAAAGGATCAGTTTGTCGAGCCGGGTGCCGTCTTTTGCAAGATGAAGGGCTTTTACCTTGCTGATGGAAAAAAAAGCTGTTTCAGAAGAAGAGAAAAAACCGGAAAGAAAAAGACAGATGATAAGTAACGTTAATTCTGAAGTGATCAAAGTAAACCAGATACCTCGTAATGGAATTTCAGTATATATATACGGATCATTCTAAATATCTAAAAAATTTTGTCAACGCAAAACAGAATTATAATTCAGACGCCATGTGTTCGGCCCGGATCCAAAAACCGGTATCACAGAGCACCTTCCGGGTTGCCAAAATAGCCTGACGTACCGGAAACCGGCTTTTTGAAAGTCACGGCAATATGCTCTTGATTTTGACCTTTCACTGCTGGAAATCTCCATTGTCCATGGCCACAACGGCAATGCCGTATTGATCCGCAAGCTGAATCATTCTTTGGCGGTCAAAGGAAATCGTTTTTTCCGCCTCAAGGGCAAGTGCAGTTGCGCCGAAGCTGTGCATGGTTTCAACGGTCTTGCATCCCGAGCACGGCATATCGAAACGAAGATCCTGCTCCGGTTTGGCCACCTTGATGACCACGGCGTTTCCTTTTGAAAGTTCGGCGCCCCGCTGGATGGTGGCATCGGTACCATCAACCGCCTCCACTGCCAGAACGCTTCCGTTGCCCACCACGATGCACTGACCGATATCAAATCGGCCGATTTCCTTGGCAATCGGCCACCCGGCCCGTATATCCCTTTTTTCGGCTTTTGAGGGTTTTCTTTTTGTCCAGATCCCTTTTGAATTCACAATGTCAGGGATCAGAAAAGTGGATGGTTTAATGGTAATGCCTTCGTTTTCAAGCAATTCGGCAAAACCTCGAAGAACGTGGTCATCATGGGTCTGCCCCATTTTGGCAATAAAAGACAACGCCTTGAAATCCGGTTTAATATCTGTGAAAATCCGGTTTTTTTTAACGGTTCCCAGCATTACCGCTTCCCGGATCCCGTTTTTTTTAAAATATTTCAAAAGCCGGCTGACCTGCCCGAGATGAAACCATTCAATGGCGTGGACCTGATCGCCGAGCGAACGGTCGGCTTCGTTCACATATGCGGCTGCATATATTTCATATCCCTGTTGTAAGGCCTTTTCAACAAACAGACCGGGAAAATCTCCGCCCCCTGCGATAAGTCCGATTTTCATGAATTACCTGGTTACACCCCTGCTGGATTTTTGAACAAAATTCATAAAGTGTAAAACCTCGGGCACAGGTTCCACTTCGGCTTTCACCTTTTCAGCGGCCTGCTGAACCGTAAGTCCTATCCTGAAGACGATCCGGTAGGCCTTTTTGAGTTCATTTAAAACGGATTTGGAAAACTCCTGCCGTTTCAAACCCACGCTGTTGAGGCCGTGTAGGCTGGCCCGGTCCCCGGATGCAATCACATAGGGCGGCACATCCTTTACCACGGCCGATTTTCCGCCGATATAGGAATAGTCTCCGATTTTAACAAACTGATGAATGGCCACCAACCCTCCCACGGTCACATGATCACCGAGTTCTACATGGCCCCCAAGGGTGGAATTGTTGGCCATGGTAACTTTTCTGCCGGTTTTGCAGTCATGGGCAATATGGGTGTACGCCATCAGGTAATTTTCTTCACCGACCTTTGTATGCCCGCCGCCGGATTCGGTTCCCCTGTTGATGGTGACAAATTCTCTTATAATGGACCCTCTGCCGATATTGAGAAAGGTCTTTTCTCCCTGAAACTTCAAATCCTGGGGCGCCGCACCGATGGAGGCGTATTGAAAAATCCGGCATTCCGGCTCAATGGTCACATACCGGTCTATAATGGTGTACGGACCGATCGATGTGCCGGCCTGGATCCGAACGTCCCCTTTGATGACCGAATAAGGACCGATGGACACATTGTGATCAATCCATGCGGAAGAATCAATAATAGCTGTGGGGTGAATCATATGGTCTCCGTTTTCCGCGGTTTCTACTTTTTATTTTTTTCAAGTTCAGCCAGTCTTTTTTCCAGCATCATCAGTTTTTTCCTCATGTCCGGCAGCCTTGGAATAATTCTCGATATTTTGAGCCAGAGTCTGTGGGGCATCTGGGGAATACCGGAAACAATCTGGCCGGAAGCCACGTGGCTTGTCACTCCCGCACCCGGGCCGACAATAGCGTTGTCCCCCACGTGGAGGTGTCCTGAAACCCCGGCTTTACCGGCGATGATGACATTTTCCCCGATATTCGCACTTCCTGCTATACCGGACTGCCCGACAAGCAGGCTCCGCCGGCCGATTGTCACGTTGTGTGCAATGTGGACCAGATTGTCCGTTTTTACACCGGCT
>CAYFVA010000009.1:0-25955 GCA_964346265.1 uncultured Desulfobacterales bacterium | reverse complement strand
ATTCTGATCGTTGTATATGAACAGAAAAGAGGCACGGATCGAAACGTTCATGACCAGGCCCCTGTGTTGAAGTCCGCAGGCTTGATGCTTTGGGAAAAATTTTATAAAAGTCTTGACGTTCAAAAAGAATTGTTTTATAGAATTTCATTATCTATGTAAGTCATAGCGCTTCGGTGAGTAATGAAGCCGAAGATGTGAAGCTGATCAATAAAAAGGAGGTCAGGAAAAAGGAGGTCAGGTAGATATAGAGAAAATTGTCTGATAACACCATAAAGGCATATTAAATAATAGAATGCCTGTTTGATATCGAGGTTGTATCGAGCAGGCACATATTTTTGTTCAGGTGCTCTTAACGGAGCTTAAAAGGGAACCCCGTGAAAATCGGGGACGGGCCCGCCGCTGTGATCGGTGACGAAGGCCGCAAAATGCCACTGGCTATAAGCTGGGAAGGCGCGGTCGCAAGGAAGATCCGAGAGTCAGAAGACCTGCTTGAACAAATGACGTTACACCGCAGGGACAGTGGTGTGTTACGTTCCATCTGTGGATAAAAAAGGGAAATCCCGGATCGAGAAATCGATCCGGGATTTTTTTTTGTACCAGCAACATAAAACCATGTGAGCATTCAGAAGAGGGATCGGGTTATGACACGGAAAATTTTTGGTGCGGTTTTCATGACCGCCCTTATCCTCTGGGCCGGTGTTTTTCAGGCGGCCCTGCTTGAAGCGGAAGATCGTATCGAAAAGCCGGTGAAAGAGGCAGTGGATATCCGCCGGGAAAATCAGAAAAAAGAGGAAGCCTGGCGTCAGGAAAGGGAAAAAATGCTTGCGCTTCTTGAAAAACTTCGCAGTGAGAAAAAGAGGCTGGAAAACCGGAAAGATGAATTGAATCAAGTGGTTCAGGCGGCCCAAAAACGACTGGCGGATAAAAACGAACAGCTTTCTGATATCGAGAATATCTCAAATCGGATCCGGCCGTTTCTGGAAGAGCTTCTGGAAAAACTCAGGAACCGGATCAACACCGATCTCGCTTTTTTGCAGGAGGAGAGGCATCAGCGGATCGCTTCACTTGAAAGTCTGTTGGCGGACCCGGAAGCCGCTGCCAGCGAGAAATACCGGAAAGTGATGGAAGCGCTCCTGATAGAAGCTGAATACGGGTTTACCACCGAGGTCTACCAGGAGACCATATCGGTTGAAGATAAGAAGCGGCTGGTCAACATTTTTCGTCTCGGACGGATGAGCCTGTTTTTTCTGACTCTCGATCGAGAACAGTGCGGTTTTTACAATATTGCCGAACAACAGTGGCAGACGCTCTCCAACCTTTATCTTCCGGATATCCAGGCGGCCGTTGATATTGCAACCAAACGCAGAACCGCCGAAATGCTCAATCTGCCATTAGGGAGGATCGTAACGCAATGAAACGGATCATTATCTATTCTATCCAGCTGATCATCTGGACCGTCTTTCTGTCCGTCCCGGCGATTCAGGCGGAAGACATGCGGGAATTGTCCATTGAAGCCCGTCAAGCCAGACAGGCACTTCAGGAAAAGATTGCAAATGAAAAAGCGGCGGCTGCAAAAGCGGCCGAAGAAAGCCGAAAACGCATCTCCCGGAACAAAGAAAAGCTTGAAAAGGCCCTTACGGACCTTAAAGCACGGAACAAGACTTTAAAAGAGGATATCCGGACGCTCTCCGATAAAAAAAAGACGCTTGTCCAAAAAGAAAAGGCGGTGGCTGAAAAACTGGCTGAGAAAAAAGGTATGGTGAAGGAACTGGTGGGAGTTATCCGTGTCAATGCCAAGGATATTGATTCGCTTCTCACCAAAAATCTTCAGACTTCGATAGACGATTCCAAACCTTCGTTTCTGCCGTCTGTCGCCAAACAGTCCAAGTTTCCGGGAATGGAAGAAGTCCAGGGCATGTCGGAAGCGCTGTTTCAGCAGGTTGAACAAACCGGCGCCGTCAGCATTGAGAGAGGCACGATCATAGACCGGGCGGGGAAGGAAGTAACGGCGGATATCCTGATGATGGGCCCTTTCACTGCAGCCTACAAGAAAAACGACGAGGCCGGGTTTTTAAATTATTCTCCGGCAGGCGGCAAGCTCTATGCGCTTTCCCGGCTGCCGTCAGGGCGAATGCAGGAGAATATCATCCAATATATGAACGGGCAAAGCACAAGTGTGCCCGTTGATATTACCCGCGGCGCTGCATTGCGCCAGCTTACCCATGAGCTGGATATCTGGGAGATGATCCCCAAGGGAGGAGCGCTTATCTGGCCTATCCTGGCCGTGCTTGTACTGGGAATCCTGATTGTTTTCGAGCGGGTTGTTTTCCTTTTGCGAAAACGGTTGAATCCGGACGCACTTATTAACAGGATCGAGTCTCTCTCCCGTGAAAACAGCTGGACGGAGTGCACACAGGCCTGCACAGAGTATGCAGGCAAACCGGTGGCCCGGGTGTTGAAGGCCGGTATTGGCTGCTGTCACATGGCCCGGGAAGAAATGGAAAATGCACTTCAGGAAGCCATATTGCGGGAGATCCCGCCCATGGAAAGATTTTTGTCGACACTGGGTATGCTGGCGGCCATTGCACCGCTTCTCGGGCTTCTTGGAACGGTTACCGGGATGATTGACACTTTTCACGTGATCACGCTTCACGGAACAGGGGATCCCCGTTTGATGTCAGGGGGAATCTCCGAAGCCCTGGTGACTACAATGCTGGGTCTTTCCGTGGCGATTCCGCTTATGCTGTGCCAAACGCTTTTAAACCGGTCAGTGGATAAAACCATCGGCCAGATGGAGGAAAAGGCGGTGGCCCTGGTTAACATTGTGTATAAGAGCAGGGGGATGTCTTGATCGATTTTCTTCTGTCGCAGTATCTGAACCTGGAGGAATACTTCCGGACCGGCGGCTTTGCAATGGTGCCCCTGGCCGGGGTCAGCCTTGTCATGTGGCTGCTCATTATCGACCGGATCCTGTTTTTCCGGCGGTTATACCGCAAAAACATGAATGCACCCGCCGCCTGGGACCACATCCGGGAAAACCGTATGCCGGATGCGAAACAATATCGCGGTGCGGTCTCCCTTCTCGTGGCCCGTTTCCTGGTTCGGCGCAGCAGGGACCGGATCCTTGACCGGTTTATTCTGGACGAGACGGTTCTCACTTTGAACCGTTCCCTGAACGACCACTTGGCCGTCATCGGTGTGCTGGCTGCTGTGGCGCCGCTTTTGGGACTTTTGGGTACTGTCATGGGAATGATCGATACTTTCGATATCCTGGCCGTTTTTGGTACGGGCAACGCAAAAGGCATGGCGGGCGGCATTTCCGAAGCCCTGGTCACTACACAGACAGGCCTGATGGTGGCCATTCCCGGACTTTACATGAAAGGTTTTCTGGAACGGCGTGCCCGCAACTTAAAGCAGCGCATCTCACGGGTGGGGTATTATCTGAGACGGAGACTGTAATTTGCTGCCTTTTGGGACGTAAAAACTATAAAGACGGGCTTTTATGAACAATGTAAAACCGGCGGGTTTTTAAAACACCCACAGAAAAGGGAAAGAACACCATGCTCAACATATCAGCTACAAGGCGCAACAAAAGGGAAACGGCGGATCTGAACATAACGCCGCTCATTGATATGGTATTCATCCTGCTGATTTTTTTCCTGGTCAATACCAGCTTTGTCAAGGAAACCGGGGTTGAGGTGGCGCGGCCCACCGCATCAACCGCTTCAACGCAGAAAAAAGCCAATATTTTGATTGCCGTGGATGAAGACAACCGGGTGTTCATGGATCAGCATGAAATCGATGTCCGTGCGGTACGGGCCAACGTGGAACGGGAATTGGCTGAAAACCCGGAAAGTGCGGTAATTGTGATTGCCGACAAATCAAGTAATACGGGTGTGGCCATTGAAGTGATGGACGGGTGCCGGATGGCGGGTGCGGAGAATGTTTCCATGGCCGCCGGCCTTCCGGAGGGATCATAGGGAGATCGACCGCTTTATAGTGGGATACGGATCATGGTGAAATCGACGGAAAATCAGCAATACTTTGAGAACATTACCAGCTACAATCGGTTGACATGGGCGGGCTCCGCTCTGATGGCGGTGGCGCTGAACCTTCTTTTGTTTCTTTTAATGCCCCAGTTAATGCACAAGACCCCCTCGGCACCGGCAATTGACAAGATGATTCCCCGGGTCCATATAACCCGTGTGAAAGAGCGGGAGCCTGAAAAGAGAAAACGTGAAGTCAAACCGCCGAAGCCGCCTGAACCCGAACCAAAAGCAAAACCCCGTTCAGCTCCGAAAAAGAAGGTGGCGCATAAACTGACAATGCCGTTTGAAATCAATCCCCGGTTACCCAGCGGGCCAAGTACGCTGGATCTGCCGCCCATGGAAACCGGCCGGGCACTGCCCGCCGGCAACACACCGGAAATATTTTCCGAAGGAAAACTGGATGCTCCCCTGACGGTTCTGGTCCGCATCCCGCCGACATATCCGCTGCGGGCCAGGCGCTCCGGCATTGAAGGATCGGTAAAAGTCAGCTTTGTTGTGAACAAATCAGGCAATGTTAAAGATGTCAAAATTATTGAGGCAGATCCCGACGGGGTCTTTGAAAAAAGCGTCCGGCAGTGTGTTTCAGGCTGGCGTTTTGAACCGGGGACCATTGAAGGGGTACCGGTGAAAACCCGGGTCAGTACAACCATACAGTTTGAACTGGATTAGAGCTTATATGCCGGATAGAAAAACAGCACGTATGATTTTTGCAGTCGGGTTCCTGGCCTTCTTTTCTGTTTCTGCCGGGTCTCTTTCCGCCCAAAGCCGGGGCGGTTTTAACGACCTGCCGATACGGGTCCGCATGGTTCTCACCAAAGTCTCCCCTCTCATGCAGGAGAAAAATTACGGAAAAGCGGCCGAAATCCTCGAAAAATTCCGGGCCGAAGGAAAACCGGACAAGTCCGGGGAAAGTATTGATGGCAGAGGCTACAATCATCCGGAGGTCTGTTTTTTTCTGGGCAACTGCTATCTTATGATGGGAAAGTATGAACAGGCAGCTGATGCCTATCGGGATTCGGTGAAAAAGGATCCCGGCCGCACCTCGGCATGGTTGAATCTTGCCAGGGCGGCTTATGAAACAAAACAGCTTTTCGAAGCCGGCCGCTGTTTTACAAAGGCGTACGAAACTTCGGAGGATAAAAAACCGGATCATCTATACAACAGTGCCCTTTCCTACCTGATGGCGGGGGATCACGACCTTTCTCTGGAACGATTCAGGTGGCTGCAGAACAACCACCCGTCCGCCATGAAACCGGAATGGAAAGAAAATCTGGTACACGCGCTTCTTTCTGCAGGCCGTCCGAGGAAGGCGCTGCCCCATATCCGTGAACTGGCCGGTATTTATACCGGTAAAAAACAGCGGCAGTGGCAGGAAATCCTTTTATATCAGTATGTTCAGCTTGAAATGAAAAAAAAGGCCCTGGATCTGGCAATGCACCTTACCCAAAGCGCACCCACTGTTGAAAAGTGGTGGAAAGCCCTTGCCAATATCCATCTGAACGAGGGCCGTTACGAAGAGGCGCTGGCAGCTCTGATCATATACAGTTTTCTTGAGACCCCGGACCGGACGGAAAAAAAGCTTTTGGCGGACCTCAGTCTGGAAGTCGGTATTCCCGTAAAAGCGGCGCCGATCTACGAGGGATGCTTAAAGGAATCGGCGGACAAAGCAATGCTGAAACGACTCGTATATGCCTATCGACAGCTCGGCCGGCCGGAAAAAGCACTGGAACGGATACGGGCATTTCCAGAAAATTCCGGGGAGGCGGACCTGATACTCCTTTCAGCCGAACTTCATTATACACTTGAGCAGTATGAACAGGCTGCATCCGCATATCGCCGGGCTGCGGGGGAAAAGGGAGACCACCAGGGTCGAGCCTGGCTGATGGCGGGGTACAGTGCCTGGCAGTCCGACAATTTTACCGAAAGCAGGCAGGCCTTTAAACGCGCGGCCGAATACGGACAACAGAAAAAGTCGGCCCTGAAAGCGCTTGAAGAATTAAAAAAGGTGATGAATAAACAATGAAAACCGAATCTTTCTTTTTTATAGCGGCCTTGTGCTATCTGTTGAGTTTTGCAGCGGCCTGCCTGCCCGGAAGGGGACGCCAGGCAATGTGGGGGTTTCTTTCAGCGGCGCTTTTGGCCAATGCGGCGGCGGCGGGAATCCGTTACTGGACGGCCTGGCCGATGCTGCCGATGTACCTGGGCCCACAGGCATTGCCGCTGTGTCTATCGGTGCTGCTTTTGTTCACTCAACCCGGAGGGAAGGACGTATATGTCCGGCGGGTCATTCTTTTTTTAACCGTCCTGATTGCCTTTGCCGCCGTGCTGTTCCCAAAGGATTTCTATCTCCCGTTTTTACAATCCAATACACTTTCAGCCCATTTGTTTTTTGTTTTCGGTATTGCAGGGAAGGGCTGCTTTTTGGTCGGTGCCGCCCGGGCTTTTTCGAATCTTCTTTACGGCCGGGCTTCAAGGAAACCGGGAGTTGTAGGATCAAAAGAGCTTTCGCCCGGTCGTCTCTGGCTTGACTGGACAATCTGGGGATTTGCTTTCTGGACCCTTTCCATGTTTTCCGGAGAGTTGTGGACTTACATGGGATGGGGGACGCCGGTGGTCTGGGAGGACCCGGCCATCACCACGGCCATGGCCACCTGGTTTTTCTATGTTTGTTTCCTGCATCTCCATCTGACAGGCACCTGGAGCCTTCGTGGACGGATGGCCTATGTTGCCGCAGGTGCGCCTTTGATCATGATTTTAAACATTATTCCTGAACTGGGGCCGTTTCGATGGATATTTTAAAAAAGGACGTCAACCGAATTTCGATTTTTACCGTACTATGGAACAAGCTGGGCAGCATTCATCTTACCGTGGTGCTCTGCCTTCTTCTGACCGCGGATCTGGCGGCCGGCTATGTCTGTCTCAACCGGCGCAGCGTAATTTTCGCCCCCCTCAACGAAATCGGTCTGCCGGAATGGATGGGCACCTACGGTATGCACAACCTGGAAAGCACTGCCTGGTTTTTTGTACTGATGCCGCTTCTGGCCCTGCTTTGTATCAATACATTTGTATGCACCACCGACCGGGTGGTCCGCCTGTTTAAATCCCGGTCGCGTCACCCCTCGATCTTACGGTTCTGTTTCAGGCTTGCGCCCCATGTGATGCACTATGCGCTGATCGTTATTCTGATCGGTTATCTGAGCAGTTACATGTTTGCCCAGGTTCTCGAGACGCGAACCCTCCTGCCGGGAGGTACCATGACACTGCCCGGCACCGGTGCCAGCATCCGGTTTGATGCATTTCAACCGGAATATTACGAGGCCGGCCGTTTGGCTACTTTCCGGGACAGGGTGCTTCAGCCCGTCGCCAGGCTCGTGCTGTCGGACGGCGACAGCCGGAGGACGGCCCTTTTGAAGTACAATCATCCGGTGTGGTTCAAAAGTTTCGGCATTTTTCTAAAGGATTTCGCCCCCAAAAGCAGAACAGGCGGCATGGGTATGAAAGTGCGGATCAATGTAAGCATCCGGAAAGACCCGGGTGTCGTATTGTACCTGGCGGGTATGCTGCTGTTCACGGCAGGTATGGCCATGTATATAACCGAATGGATTTTTCTGAGGAAAAGAAAATAATATAGGAATCAATATGAACTCAACAGTTGTAAAATACGCGGCGGTAGTTCTGATTTTGACGGCTTCCTGTTTTGCAGGCGGCTGCGGCGGGTCGGATACTGACGGCGACAAATCTTTCCTGCAGATCGGGGAATTTGCGGTTCACCGGATTTCAGATGAACGCACAGAGGTCAGGGACGGGGCCGGCCGAACCCTTGTGCTGGTCCCGCGAGGCGCACCGGCCCCAACAGACATGCCCGCGCACCGGGTGGTCCGCACGCCCGTCCATCGGATCGCGGCCTATGGCTTCTTTGATGTCGCCACCCTCAAGGCGCTGGGCGTCTTAAAAGATACCCTGGTGGGGGTCACCACACCGGCGGAGGACTGGCATATCGATGAGGTCAAACAGGGGATGAAATCCGGAAAAATCGCTTACCTGGGCGATTCCACCAGCATTGATATTGAGCGCCTGAGACAGCAAAAACCGGAGTTGGTAATGACCTGGGATCATGCCATCATTCCCATGCTGGATGAGCTCGGTATTCCCTGCGTCATTACTTCCACTCCGACCGCTATGTGCCTGAATGCCCGCATGCAGTTCGTCAAGTTTCTGGCTCCGTTTTTCCATAAGGAAGAGGCCGCGGACGCGTTTTTTAACCGAGTGAACAACTCCCTGATCAAGATCAGGGAAAGAACAGCCGATGCCGGACCGCCGCCCAAGGTCATGTGGGGCGATATTTATGAAAAGCGGGTGCTGGTTGAACCGGGGAACGCCTGGGTCGGGGAGCTGATCGGTCTTGCCGAAAGTGATTACCTGTTCAATGATGTATTCGGCACCTCCTGCATTGAGATTTCCATTGAGCGTTTTCTCTACAGCGGAGAGGATGCTGATATCTTTTTTACGTATAAGACACCGCAAAGCGGTGCGACGTCTAAGGCGGCGATCGCCCGTATGAACCCCATTCTGTCTGATATAAAGCCCATTACAGAAGGAAAAGTGTACTCTCCTCTGCCGCATTATTCACAGTCCGGTCACCGGCTTGACGAGATTCTGACAGAGATTGCGGCGATTTTACATCCTGAAGTGTATCCGGATTATGAACTTACATTTTTCAGAAAGCTTTCTGAAACAGACCCTCAAGCCAGTAAAGGAGACGGCAATGACAGCTGAAAACACAATTTCCGGCACCGCTTCAATAGAATGGCACCGAAACGCGTTGGTTTTTACTCTTCTCAGCGTATTGACCGCTGCGCTGGTTATACTCAATATCGGTGTGGGATCAATTGATTTTTCACCGGTGGATATCCTGAAGACCATTGTGTCACCGCAGCAGGATACCACCATGAACGCCATTATTTGGAAAATCCGTATACCGAGAGCCATTGCCGCTGTGCTAGGGGGCGCCTACCTGGCGGTCTCCGGACTTCTTTTGCAGGTCTATTTCCGAAATCCCATCGTGGGGCCCTTTATCCTGGGCATTTCCTCCGGCGCCACCGTGATGGTTTCGTTTGTCATGCTGACCACCCTGACCGTCGGCATGACTGTGATTTCTCCGTTTATTACGACCCTGGCGGCGTTTATAGGGGCCTATGGTGTGATGATGATCGTGGTGGCCGTGGCTTACCGGGTGAAGTCCGGCATTACCCTTTTGATTATCGGGCTGATGATGGGGTATCTATGCCATGCGGTTACCTCCATCCTGACCGCGCTGGCGGAAAAAGAAAAGATCAAGGGATTTGTGCTATGGGAGCTGGGCAGCTTTTCCGGTTTTACATGGAGTGAAATCAGTGTGTTGATTTTTGTCGGCGGCGGGGTGCTGCTGTTGATTTACCTGTTGAGCAAGCCCTTGAACGCATTTCTGCTGGGTGAAACCTACGCAGCCTCCATGGGTGTCAACATCCGCAGGTTCCGCATCCTCATTTTGCTGTTCGCCTGCGCCCTTGCCGGCATGATCACATCGGTAGCCGGTCCCGTTGCATTCGTCGGACTGGCTGTCCCCCATATGGCGCGTCTGGTGTTCCAGACCTCGGACAATCGCATTTTGATTCCAGGCGCCTGTCTTGTGGGAGCCCTGGTCGCCAGCCTGTGCGATTTTATCGCCCGGATGCTGCTCTCACCGGTGGAGCTGCCCCTGTCGGCGATCACCGCGTTTTTCGGCGCACCGATCGTCATCGGTCTGCTGATGAAAAGGCGTGTTCAGCTGTGATGCGATCACGGCGTTTTGCCTGAAACCCGGAAATGAAAGGTAGTATTATGAAAAAAGATCGATCGTCTCCCATCCTGTCTTGCTACAAACTGGCCGTCGGGTATAAGGACAAGACGGTTTTGGAGAATTTAACTCTGGACTTTGCACCGGGACAGTTTATTTCATTGCTCGGCCCCAACGGCGCCGGCAAAACCACGCTTCTTCGGACCCTGTCACGGCATTTACATCCCCTGCACGGTTCCGTCGAGATTCAGGGGAAACCGCTCGAGGAGATGAGTCCCATGACCCTGGCTCAGTTCATGGCCGTGGTCCTTACGGAAAAGGTCTCTCCGCCCCTTTTTACGGTGTTCGAGTTCGTGGCCCTGGGGCGTTACCCCCACACCGGTTTTCTGGGCCGGCTCGGCCGCCGGGATTATGAAATCGTTAATAACGCCCTGGCCGCCGTCAATGCCGACACCCTTGCCCGGAGGGCCTTTTCCGACCTGAGCGACGGCGAGCGGCAGAAAGCTCTCGTGGCCAGGGCGCTTGTCCAAGAGCCCCGTTTGCTGCTGCTGGATGAGCCGACCCTTCACCTTGATTTAAAGCACCGCATGGAAGTTATGATCATTTTGCGCAACCTCTGCCGCAGCCAGGGGATTACAGTGGTGGCATCGCTTCATGATGTGGACGTTGCCGCCAAGGTGTCCGACCGGGTTGCCCTGATCAAAGACGGCGGTATGTCGGCTTACGGAATCCCGGAAACGGTTTTAAACAGCGAGGTCGTGGCGGATCTTTATGATTTCAGCGATGCCCGGTTCAGCAGCCGGTTGGGAGGCATTGAATTTCGAGGAACCGGCCGGATTGGTAAGGCCTTTATCCTGGCCGGTTCCGGAACCGGCGCCCTGGTTTACCGGCTGATGGTGAAACGCGGATTTCACATCACAACCGGCATTCTCTACGACAACGACGTGGATTTTTACGTGGCCCGGTCGCTTGGTGCGGAATGTATCACCCGGCCGCCGGCCATGGAAGACAGCGGTAAAACCATTGAGCAGGCCATGGACCTTCTGGATGCCTGTGATACGGTCATTGACTGCGGTTCTGAAGCAGGCCCCCTAGCCTCTGTCAATCAACAACTTCTGCAAAACGCCCTGGAGAAAGGCAAAACGGTTTTCTGTCTTCAAAACGCCGAAAAAAGTCAAGGGTCAGGCAATTGTCCGAACAATACCGCGATTTGCTGCCGGGATGCAGGCGACCTCATCGATGCCTTGGAACAAAGGTTTCCTATGAACGGCATTCAGGGGGATGATGAAAAAAAACAAGTGATGGAGGTACAATGAAACCTTATACCCTGTGCTATTTTTCGGCCACATCCATGGAAATGTCCTCTTTGAGCGAGGGCGTCAAACGTTTCCGTGAAGAAGGCGGTGATGTCGGTATCCATGCCCGTACCCAGACCCAGTTGTTTGATCGCTCCCGCCAGGAGGCGTTCGTGAAGCAGGCGGCTGCATCGGATATCGTGATTGTGACGCTTCACGGCGGCAAGGCGTCCTTTCCGGCTTTTGATGCTTTGATCGAGGGGATGGAACAAGTGCCGGCAGAAAAGCGTCCGTATCTGCATATTCAGCCCACCCCGGGCGACGAGGACTCTGTGGCGGCGGCCACGGAATCATCTCCGGATTTCGGAACATCTGCCTGGGATACGATCTGCCGGTATTTGACCTGCGGCGGCCATGTCAACTACCACCAGCTGCTGATTTATCTTCACAACCTTATTTTTGATACGGAACAGGACTGCCGGCCGCCTGTGGACCTGCCCTGGGAGGGTATCTATCATCCGGACATGCCGGGCATTCCGTCGCTTGAACAATACATTGCCGAACGGGTGGATCCGGAGAGGATCACCGTGGGCCTCTGGTTTTACCAGGCCTACTGGCTCAACAACAACCTGGGCTATATCGATGCCATCATCCGTTCGGTTGAGGCTGCCGGCGCCAACATCATCCCGGTCTTCCACATCCGGTTCAAGGATAAAAACCGTGGCAACCGCGGGGCGGACTATATTGTAAAGAACTATTTCATGGATGGGGACAATCCCCGCATCCAGGTGTTGATCAACCCGAACATGTTTGCCCTCACCTTGGTGGCCCCGGAATATAAGGCCCTTTATGACAACATGGATGTTCCGGTGATCCAGGCTATGACCTGTCTTTCACCCTATGCCGAATGGAAGGAGAGCTGGCAGGGTATGAACACGGTGGACGTCGCGCTGTCCGCTGCACAGCCCGAGTTTGACGGCGCGCTGATTTCCGTCCCCGTGGCAACGCGGGAACAGGAGACCGTCGATCCGATCACCGGCGCGCTTTTGGCCAAATATGAACCCATTTCCGAGCGGGTGGACAAGATGGTCCGCCTGGCCGTCAACTGGGGGCGCTTGAAGCAGAAACCCAATGCCGAGCGCCGGATCGCCGTTGTCTTCCATCACTACCCGCCGCGAAACGACCGGATCGGTTGTGCTGCCGGGCTAGACAGTTTTGCCAGCGTCAAGCTGCTGCTCGACCGTATGCGGGAAGCCGGCTATACCACCGATTTTGCCTATCCGGACGGAGATGCGTTGGCCAACGATCTGTTAAGCCGCATGACCGCCGACCAGCGGTGGCTGCCCCCGGATCAGATGGCGGCAAGGGCCTGCGCCCACGCAGACGAGGACTGGTTTACCCCGTGGCATGAGGAACTGCCCGCGCCCGTCCGGGAGAAAATGGCCGACGACTGGGGGGAGATCCCCGGCGATCTGTTCGTACACGACGGCCGGATGCATTTTGCCGGTATACGGAGCGGCAACCTCTTTTTAACCATCCAGCCGCCCCGGGGCTACTTTGAAAACATCGACAAAATTTATCACGACATGTATCTTTCCCCGCCGCATCATTACCTGGCCCACTATCGCTGGATCCGGGATGTGTTCAAGGCCGACGCGGTGATGCACGTGGGTAAACACGGCTCTCTGGAATGGCTGCCGGGAAAAGCGCTGGGTCTGTCCAACGAATGCTACCCGGATCTTTCGATCATGGAACTGCCCAATGTCTATCCCTATATCATCAATGATCCCGGCGAAGGCACACAGGCCAAGCGGCGGTCCTATGCCTGTATCATCGACCACCTGACCCCGGCATTTACCAATGCCGATCTCTATGATGATCTGGCCAAGGTGCAGGGCCTGGTCCACGACTATGCCGCAGCCAAAGCTGAAGATCCGAACAAGCTGGAAGTTCTGCGGCCCATGATCTGGGAGGCCGTGGAAGCCGCAAATCTGGACAGGGACCTGGAAATCAGTCGGGAACAAGCGTTTTCCGACTTTGACGCATTTCTGGAAAAACTGCACGAATATATGGAAGAGCTTTCCGACACCATGATCAACGACGGCCTGCACGTCATGGGCAGTCCGCCGGAAAATGAGCGGCTGGCCGAGTTTGTCGTCCAACTCACCCGTCTGGCCAACGGGAATACGCCGTCGCTTCGGGAAGCCATGGTGCGGGCCATGGGGTATGACTATGATGATTTGCTGGACAACCGGGGCAAACGGCCGGACCGCTTCGGCGGCAAAAGCGGCGGTGATATCATTCGCCAGGCCCATGAAAGATCCCTGACCCTGGTCAATGAGCTGGCAGACAGCGGGTTCCGGCCGGACCGGGTTCCGGCCGTGGTGGCCGCACAGCTGGAAAAACCCGCTCCAGAGATCGAAACCGTGCTGACATATATCGCCGACACCCTGGTGGCAAATATCCGGCGCTGCACCGAAGAAGTGGACCACAGTCTTTTCGGTTTCAACGGCCGGTTCGTCCCCCCGGGGCCGTCCGGCGCGCCGAGCCGGGGACAGGCGGACATCCTGCCCACGGGCCGCAATTTTTACTCGGTGGATCCCAACAAGATTCCGACTCCGGCGGCCTGGGAGGTCGGTGTCCAGATGGGCGATGCCCTTCTTGCGCGCTATCTTGAAGAATCAGGAAAGTATCCGGACAGCGTGGGCATCCTGGTTTACGGCACCGTCACCATGCGCACCCGCGGAGACGACATTGCCGAAATCTATTACCTGATGGGGCTTCGTCCCGTGTGGGCCAAGGGCAGCGGCAATGTCACCGGCCTTGAGGTCATCCCGTCAAGCGAGCTGGGCCGCCCCCGCCTGGACGTGGTGCCGCGCATTTCCGGATTTTTCAGAGATTCTTTCCCCAACCTCGTGGAGCAGATCGACGAGGCGGTGCGAATGGTCGCATCACTCAAGGAACCGCCGGAAGAAAATTTTTTGCGCAGAAACGTCATCAAAGACCTGGAGGAATACCGCGGGGAGGGCATGAACGAAGAAGAGGCCTTTCGGGAAGCCACTTTCCGGGTGTTCGGCTGTCCTCCGGGGACATACGGTGCCGGTGTCTCCGAGCTGGTGGAATCCAAGAACTGGGAAACCCAGGAGGACCTGGGCAACAACTATATCCGCTACTCCGCCCACGCCTATGGCCGGGACAGTTACGGTCAGCACAAAACAGATGCATTCCGGCGGCAGCTCTCGCGCATGGACGTTACCGTGAAAAACGAAGATTCAAGGGAATACGACATGATGTCCTGCACGGACTATTACAATTATTACGGCGGACTCATCGTGGCGGCCAAGACCGTGCGGGGGAGCCTGCCTTTCTCCGTGATGGGGGATTCTTCGGACCCCCGGCGGGTGAAAATGCGTACCACCTTTGAGGAGGCCAAGCATGTGCTGCGGTCCCGTCTGGTCAATCCCAAGTGGTTGGCCGGTATGAAGCGCCACGGGTACAAAGGGGCCGGCGATATTTCTCACATGATGGACGTGGTGCTGGGCTGGGACGCCACCGCGGAAGTGGTGGAGGACTGGATGTATGAAAAGATCGCCCATGCCTATGCCCTGGACCCGGAAATGCAGGAATGGATGAAATCGGTTAACCCATTCGCGCTGCAGAACATTCTGGACAAACTGCTGGAAGCCATCAGCCGGGGCATGTGGAATGCGGACGACAGGATGACGGAAGATCTCCGAAACGCGTATCTGGACATGGAAGGGGAAATTGAAGAGTGGACCGAATAGAGAATTTTTCTGCCGAAGCCATGAGTTTTTGCTTGAAAAACAACCCGGCAAGATTTTCGTTTCTGCTCGCCTGGTTCCTGGTTGTAGGTATCTGCGTTCCCGCTTTTGCCGGGACGCTTGAAAACGGGGACACCGTCGTGCTCGACAAAGAAACGATTCGAGCCATGCAGGCGCTGAAAATGTCCGATATCTTGAATAACGTTCCGGGGGTACAGGCCGGAGATTCCTCGGTGAGCATCCACGGTTCCTACAAGGTCAAGGTCTTTGTGGACGGTCGTCCCATCAACGATCCCACCTCGAGTTACGGTGGGGTCAACTGGGATATTATATCCCCGGAGGATGTGGTGCGCATCGAGATTCTGAAAGGAAAAGGGGGGCTGACTTATGGCCGGGATGCAGGCGGCGGCGTGGTCCTGATCACCACAAAAAAGGACCGCCTGCTTTCCGGGTACGTCAAGAGCTATGGCGGCAGCCATGATACCCGTAACTGCAGTGCCGCCTTGAACACAACCGCCGGCGGATTCAGCATAGGAGTAAACGGCGGTTATGAAACAACAGACGGCTACAAAATCAACAATGACCGGGAACGTTATCAGGCAGGCCTCAAGCTTTCCTATGACCTGGAGGCAAAGAAAAAAATCGCATTTTCAGCGGATTTCCTTGAAGACGAACGGGGGTTGAGCGGGTATCCGGATTATCCGACTCCCTTTTCCAGGAAACAGAGCCGCAACTCGGCTTACTCTCTTACAGCCGATTTTCATCCGGTCAAAAGCCGGACCTATTATAACGTGGGGCGCCGGGACAATACCGATATAAGCCGGGGGGTGGACAACAGTCTGGAGGTGGCCAAGTTCGGAGAGGATATTTCCACGACCATTCATACCACGGACCGGGGGGACTTGCGCTGCGGAGCGGCATTGACCCGGGATCGTGCCAGCGGCACCACCTTCGAGGATCAGAATGAACACGCGGTTTCACTTTTTGCATCCCAGTCGGTCAGCTTTCCCGACCATAACATATCATTTACTGCAGGCCTTCGAGGAAACTACCATTCCGCATTCGATAACACGTTGAACCCGGAGATCAAGCTGATTTACAAAAAAGAAACATGGCAGGTGTCCGCCGCCTACAGCAGGGCCGACAACACCCCTTCCTTTTACCAGCGCTATAATGAAAGCAGCTCCACCCGGCCCAACCCGGACCTGGTCATGGAGACGGCGGACAACCTGAGCCTGGAATTTTCCGCCACCCCGATGGATTGTCTTTCCTTGACCATATCGGGCTTTTACAACCGATTGACGGACCGGATTACCTATGTTAGCGGGAACGACGGGATCGGCCGGTATCAGAACTTCGGAGAGGTGCTTTACCAGGGCGGGGATCTGGCCTTTACCTGGCAGGTAATGGAGAATCTGAAATTCAAGACTTCCTATACCTATATGGAAGTCACTGACGAGAAAACCGGGTTTTGGCTGCCTTGCAAGCCCCGCCATACTGGTCGTTTAAACGCTTACTGGCAGCCTGCTCCTTCCCTCTCTGTTGTATTCGACGCCAAATCCACTTCAAGCGTCTACCGCGATAAGAAGAACACCAGAAAAATTCCGGGCTACAGTATCGCCGACCTGCGGGCCGAGTACCGGTTTTCATGTTTTAACCTCTTCTTTGAAATAGAGAATATGTTCGACAAGACCTATTATTATGTAGACGGCCTCCTGGCCCCGCCGCGGACCTGGGTTGCCGGCATAAACTGGAGGATATGAATGTATCGCAACCTCTATCCTTTTTCCGCCATTGTAGGCCAGGATACACTCAAACAGGCGCTTTTGCTGAATGCCGTAAATCCGGCTATCGGCGGCGTCCTGATCCGGGGTGAAAAAGGAACCGCTAAATCAACGGCAGTGCGGGCACTGAGCGAACTTCTGCCAGGGAGCAGCTTCGTGGCAGGCTGTCCCTTTTCATGTGATCCCGACTACCCGGATGATGCATGCGATAACTGTCGGCAGGCTGCACGTCCCTTGCCCCGCGAACGGAGAAGAGCGGGGATCGTGACCCTTCCTCTGAATGCCACCGAAGACCGGGTGTCCGGTGGTGTGGATTTTCAACTTGCCATCCGGGAAGGCCGGCGTGCACTCCAGCCCGGACTCCTGGCGGCCGCCCACCGGGGTATTCTTTACGTGGACGAGGTCAACCTTCTGGACGACCATATCGTGGATATTATCCTGGACGCCGCCGCATCCGGAGAAAACATCATCGAGCGAGAGGGCATTTCCTTTTGTCACCCGGCCCGCTTCATCCTCGTGGGGACCATGAACCCGGAGGAGGGTGAACTCCGCCCCCAGTTGCTGGACCGTTTCGGCCTTTGCGTGGAGACCTGCGGCGCGGAAGATGCCGAGACACGGGTTGCGCTGATGGAACGGCACCAGGCTTTTGATGTGGATCCGAGCGAATTCATTCAAAATTCGAAGGAAGCCGACCGGCGGGTGGCTCAGCAGATCCGGGACGGCCGGGAGCACCTGCCGCTCGTGCGCATGCCCCGGCATATGCGAAGCTTCATAAGTGAGTTGTGTGCCGAGAACAACGTGGCCGGTCATCGCGCCGATCTGGTCATGGAACAGGCGGCCCGGGCGCTTGCCGCGCTGAAAGCGGCGCCTGAGGTCACAACCGGACATATCAGCGAAGTCGCTCCCATGGTGCTGATGCATCGCCGGCGCGAGGCCCAGCCGCCGCCACCGCCCCGTCCGGAAGAAAGTGAACAGCAAGAACAAAAGGAAGAACCGGAGCAGACGCAGGAACAGGAACAACCGCCTTTTGAGGAAACCGAAACTCCTGAAAACCCGGAGTCAGAAGCGGAACAGGAGCAGGCGGCCGGTGAAAGCCCGCATGAAGAAGCGGAAGAAAAACCGGAGGAAGAGCAGGAGGATGAATCCGGAGAGCAGGCCGAACAGGCACCGCCCCGTCAGGAAAACGAGAATAGCGACCAGCTGTTCCGGATCGGAGATACGTTTCGCGTCAAACCCATCACTTCAGCCAAGGACCGGGTTTTCCGGCGTGGATCCGGGCGACGCTCCCGTACCCGGGTCTCCCAGAAGCAGGGCCGGTACGTCAAAAGCTGCCTGACCTCCAGGAATGGCGACATCGCCCTGGATGCCACCTTGCGGGCCGCAGCTCCTTACCAGAAACAGCGCGGTCCTGCAGAGGGCCTTTGCGTCAATCTGACCCGGGATGATGTGCGCGGCAAAATCCGTGAGAAACGCATCGGCAATTTTCTTCTCTTTGCGGTGGACGCAAGCGGATCCATGGGCGCCCGGGGCCGCATGGCGGCATCCAAGGGAGCGGTCATGTCGCTTCTTCTCGATGCCTACCAGAAAAGAGACCGGGTGGCCATGGTTTCTTTCAGGAGAAGCGAGGCTTTTGTGAACCTCCCGCCTTCCACCTCTGTGGATCTGGCCGGAAAAATGCTCGAAGAGATGCCGGTGGGCGGGCGAACCCCGCTTTCCGCCGGCCTGGCCAAATCCTTTGAACAGGTGCGCAACATCCTGCACAAAGATCCCTCGGTCCGGCCCATTGTGATCCTGATCACCGACGGAAAAAGCAACGTGGCCATGGGGGATGAAAAACCGGTGGAT
Organism: uncultured Desulfobacterales bacterium; assembly: GCA_964346265.1. Classification (GTDB taxonomy): domain Bacteria; phylum Desulfobacterota; class Desulfobacteria; order Desulfobacterales; family Desulfobacteraceae; genus JAIPEK01. Next base: position 7,385 of record CAYFVA010000009.1, on the reverse strand, counting down.
GAGGCCCTGCGACTGGCCGAGGCCATGAGCCGGGAGGAGCGGATTCAGTATATTGTCGTGGACACTGAGCCGTCCGGACTGGTCACCTTTGACCTGGCCGGACGGCTGGCAGACGCTCTTGGCGCCCAGTATTTTAAAATCGATGATTTAAAAGCCCAAACCCTAATCGATATCGTGAAAGGACAAGACTTATGAAAACCACCCCAGTTTATCCGTTTACCGCCATTGTGGGCCAGGAGAAGATGAAGCTGGCCCTCATTTTAAATATTATCAATCCCGGACTTTCAGGTATTCTCATCCGAGGGGAGAAGGGAACGGCCAAATCCACTGCCGTACGGGCCTTGGCGGCAATCCTGCCGGAGATTGAAGTCTTTGAAGATGACTACTTCCAGCTCGATCCGGATGAAGAAACGGATGTGTATCTGGAGATTGCCCGCAGTCTGGGACGGTCAGTGAAAAATGATACCGAGCTGCCAGGGACCATAAAACGGAAGGTCCGAGTGGTGGAGCTGCCTGTCGGTGCCACAGAGGACCGGGTGGTGGGCACCCTGGACATGGAACATGCGCTTAAAAAAGGGGAAAAACGTGTGGAACCGGGTATTCTGGCGGCCGCTCACCGGGGCATCCTTTACGTGGACGAGGTCAACCTGCTGGATGATCATGTGGTGGATGTCCTTCTGGATTCAGCAGCCATGGGCGTCAATACCATCGAGCGCGAGGGGGTATCCTTTTCCCACCCGGCACGCTTTACCCTGGTGGGCACCATGAACCCGGAGGAAGGGGAATTGCGGCCTCAACTTTTGGACCGTTTCGGCCTCTGCGTAAATATCGAAGGCATTCATTCGGCTGACGAACGCGTGGCCGTGATGGAGCGCCGGGGGGCATTTGACGAGGACCCGGAAGGTTTTGTCCGTCAATGGCAGTCCGAATCAGGGGAACTGGCGGAACGCATCCGCCGTGCCAACCGGCTCTATCCCAGGGTGACGGTGGCGCAATCCATGCTTTACGAGATCGCCCGGTACTGCCTGGACGTGGGCGTGGACGGTCACCGGGGGGATATCATTATTCTCAAGACAGCCAAGACCCTTGCGGCCTATGACGGCCGGACCGAAGTGGGCTCCGGTGACATCCAAACCGCGGCGGAGCTGGCTCTGCCCCATCGGGTGCGCCGGCAGCCCCTTATGGATATCGCCGACAATGTGGCAGCCGTCAGAGAAAAGGCGCAGCAGACGGGATAAGGAGAAACTCAGTGATACAAATTCAGAATCTGCAGAAAAGCTACGGCAAGACCCGGGCCCTGGCCGGCATCGACCTGCGGGTGGGGCAAAGCGAGCTGTTTGCCTATCTGGGCCCGAACGGGGCCGGGAAAACAACCACCATCCGCATCCTGACCGGTTTGACCCAGCTGACCGGCGGTACGGCCCTTTTGAATGCCTATGACATTAGAACCCGGTCCCGGGCGGCCAAACGACAGTGCGGTCTCGTCCCTCAGCAGATCAATCTGGACGGGGAGCTGACGGTTCGTGAAAATTTAGATATTCACTGCCGCTTGTTCGCTATGCCGAGAGCGGAACGCAGACAGCGTATTGGAGAGCTTTTGGACTACGTGGAGCTTTCGGACCGATCAGACAGCTTGGTCAAGCAGTTATCCGGCGGCCTCAAGCGTCGGGTGCTGATCGCCCGGGCGCTTTTGCACAATCCGCGCATCCTTTTTCTGGACGAGCCCACGGTCGGATTGGATGCAGATATCCGGCGACGTATATGGGGACTGATCAAAAAAATTCAGCAGGACGGTACCACCATCTTCCTGACCACCCATTACATCGAAGAAGCCGAGTTTCTGGCCGACCGGGTGGCGTTCCTGGACGAGGGAAACATCGTGGCCATGGATACGCCCGACGCCCTGATAGAGTCCCTCGGCGGGTGGGCGGTGGATCAGCTCGTGAACACCGGGATGCGGACACGGTACTTCCCGGACCGGGAAACCGCACGAGTCGCCATGGCCGGCCATGAAACCGGTTTCACGCTTCGGCGGGTCAACCTGGAAGATGCTTATCTGGCAAAAACAGGAAAGAAGGTGGCATGATGCAGGGATTTGTTGCTGTTTACCTGAGGGAAATGCTGATTGTCAAACGTCGTCTGAAACGGCTTATGGCAAGTATGGCGGTATCACCGCTTCTCTATCTGCTTGCGTTCAGTTACGCCATGGGCGGTGAAGTGAAATTCGACGGCTTTACCTACACGGAGTTTCTGATACCGGGACTTGTGGCCATGACCAGCATGATCCAGAGTTTTGCCATTGCCACGGACATCAATGTGGCAAGGTTTTACTGGGGGATTTTTGAGGAGTTCCAGGCAGCCCCCATCAGGAATATCGCCTATGTGACGGGCGAGGTTATGGCCGGGATGGTCAGGGCCCTGCTTGCCATGGCAGTTGTCCTGGTGCTGGGACTGATCTTTGGCGTCAAACTTCACTACGGCCCACTGTTCTGGCTGGCGGCATTCCTGAACAGTTTTGTATTTGCATCCCTTGCCGTCGCCCTTGCGATGCTGGTCAAGTCTCATGCGGACCAGAGCCTTCTCACCAGTTTCGTTATCACGCCCATGGCCTTTCTGGGCGGCACCTTCTTCCCGGTGGAACGGCTGCCGGACTGGGCACAGCATATCCTGTTCTTACTGCCGCTGACCCACGCATCAGATGCAATCCGGGCCGTGGCCTTCGGCCGGGTGCCGGACTGGCGGGCCTATGCCGTGCTGGCCGGCGTCGGGTTGTTCTGCTTTTTGCTGGCACTAAAAACTGTAAACAAGGCAAAGGACTGACCCATGCGCATTGGCACTTACTATGACGGGGTGGAGGTCCACCGCAATGACAAAATGATCTATGCCCGGTTTTTACGTCCTCACCAGGTGCTGTCCACCTGTCGGGCAGCCGGCGGGCTCCGGGACGACCTGGGCTTTCTCTTAAACCACCAGAGCTGCGAGCCGGCCGGGCATATGCATCGGCTGGCCCCCGAAGTCTGGCGGGACGCGGAGCGCTATCGCCGCATGATCTGCGAACCCTGGGATCTTCCGGCAGAAGAGTGCGCTGTGCTTGGCACCGCCGCCAACATGCACAATGCCGTTTTTCAAACCGAATCGTTTCGGGAGCTGACCGTTTTGGCCATATGCACCGGCGGGGTGGAGACCAATGCCGGCCGGGCCGGGGACCCGGCCTCGGTTTATGAAACCGGCGAAGGATTTGAAAAAATAAACGGGGCGGCGGATCTTATGGGCCCCGGCACCATCAACACCATGCTCTTTATCAACAAGCCCCTCACCCCCGGGGCGCTCACCCGCACGCTGGTCACGGCCACGGAAGCCAAAACCGCTGCCCTGCAGGAACTTTGCGTGAACTCGCGCTACTCCGACGGCCTGGCCACGGGCACCGGCACGGATCAGATCGGCGTGGCCGCCTGCGAAACCGGAGATCCTGCCCTGACCAGCGCGGGCACGCATGCCGCCCTGGGAGAGCTCATCGGCCGGGCAGTGCTGAAAGCGACCAAAAAGACACTGGCGCTTCAAAACAGTTTGACGCCTGCCGGCCAGTGCTCGGCCAAAATCCACCTGGAGCGCTTCGGTCTCACGCGAAAAGCCATGCAGGAAGGCATCTGCCGCCACCTGTCAAGCGGGCAGGCGAAGCTTCTGCTGGATAATTTCACGGCCATCGAACGCGACCCCGTTACAGTGGCCGCTGTTGCCGCCATGGTCCATTTAAAGGACAAGTTTGCCTGGGGCATTCTCCCGGCAAACTGCTGGGGCGAGATCATGGGCGCCTATGCCGCCCAGGCGGCCTGTGCCGTATCCGGGGATTACTCCCGGATGGCCGAATACCGGCAAACTCTTGCCCCCCTGCAAGGAGAACTCCGCAATTCCGATTTTTCGGACCTGGTCTGCCGCGCACTGGCAATGGGGTTTGCGGATAAATGGGAAGAAGCTGAATCAGCAGCCCAATAATTTGAGAACAAAAAACAAGGAGAAACAGAATGAGATTGGAAACAGGAACAAGGAAATCGGAAATAACATCAACAAAGAAAAAAAACTGGAGTCAAAAAATGAAGAGTAAGAAAAGAATGCGTAAAAAATCGTTATGGCTGGCCCTGCTCCTGATGCTCTCCTTCGGCTTGCCCGCTTTTGCCCAGGAATCCGGAGAAGATCATTCGCGGAAGATGGAGGATATGGTGGTCACTGCCGGCAGGGTCAAGGAAATGAAAAGAGAAGTAACCAAGAATATCACCGTTATTACTGAAAAAGAAATCAGACTCTCTCCCGCCCGGGATCTTGGCGAGCTTTTGGCGGAAGAAAATGTCGGCCGGATTATCAAATACCCCGGTGCGCTTTCCGGGGTTGGCGTTCAGGGAGCGCGAACAGATGTCCATGGTATTGATCTGGCCGGCAGGGTTCTCCTTCTTGTCGACGGCAGAAGAACCGGCACGGGGAATACAGCCAAAATCATGACCGAAAATATCGAGCGTGTGGAAATCATCCACGGCCCGGCCTCTGTTCAGTATGGGGCCGCAGCCATGGGAGGGCTGATCAATGTCATTACTAAACGGGGAAGAGAAAAACCCTCGGCTTTTGTAGAGGGAAAACTGGGCAGTTTTGACTATCAGGAAAGCAGCATCGGATTTTCAGGAAAAACAAAGGGCTTTGATTTTTCGGGCACTTTTTCGCAAAGCAGCGTGGACGACTATGACACAGGCGGAGGTGAAAAATATGAAAATACCGGTATTGATGAACAAGATAAGCTCAGTCTGAACCTGGGCTATGAATTTCTGCCCGATCACAGAATCGGATTCATCTATCAATACTATGACGCCAGCGACATCGGTGATGGCGGGACACTGGAGGCGGGCATTTATAAAGATCCTGACGATTATAAGGACAAAAGCCTGGAGTCATACGATTTCACCTACGAAGGAGCGACCCGGGACAAGCTGTTCTCTTGGAAGGCCAGATACTTTACCTCAGAAAGTGAAAGTACCAGTTACGATGTCACCAGCGGCGCAAGTGCGCTCTCTTTCCAAAAAAGCACTGAACCCGAGGGCGCGCAGGCCCAAATTACCTGGAGCCCGAAAAACTATCGCTTGACTGCGGGTGTCGACTGGATCAATTACGATCTTTCCTCAACCTCCACGCCAAAAGAAGGAGAATATGACAACCCCTCCTATTTTCTTCTCGGCAAGGCCGAATACCTTGAAAAACGGCTTATTTTATCCGCCGGGTTGCGATACGACGACTATGAATACGAAGCCAGGGACCAGAATATAAAATCCGAAGATGAAAACACGACGCCACAGATTGGAATAGCCTACCTGCCTGTCGAGAACCTCAAATTAAGGGTCAACTATGCGGAAGGGTTTAGAATGCCGGCACCGGGAGAACTGGCCTATGATATTTTCTCTTGGGGCGTCCAATACTCTGGCAATCCCGATTTAAAACCGGAGCAAAGTCAGACTTATGAAGCAGGCCTGGATTTTTATTACAAATATTTTGATACGTCACTGACTTATTTCCATACCGAATATGAAGACAAGATCATTGGGACTTTCGTCAGCCCGACAGAGTTTACCTTTCTTAATATTGGAGAAGCCACTATCTCAGGTTTCGAAGGCGAGCTCTCATATGACCTGGCCCCTCTTCTAAACTTGTCAACCTGGCAGATAAAACCTTTTGCCAGTTTTGCTTATCTTCTGGACTATACCAATGAAGAAACCGGTGAAGACATGCCGCAAATTTCCGAATACAAAGGGGCGTTCGGGATTCGGGTGTACGACTTTGAAGGCTTTTCAGCCGCTTTCAACCTGACCTACACGGATCATTTGATTGACTATGGCGGCGAGAAACTTCCCAGTTACGCAGTGGCCAATCTTTCAGTGGAAAAACGCCTGATCGATTGGGGCCCTTACGGAGACATGACCCTGCGCGGTGAAGTGAAAAACCTTTTTGACAGGGATTATGCCCACAAAGACGGCTATCCCATGCCCGGGCGCAATTTTGTTATAGGACTTCGCTACCAGTACTGAATCAAATCTTTTATTAACCCTATAAAAAAACCATTTAAGGGCGGGCTGGACCATCCGGCCCCGCCCGATTTAAAAGCCTAAACTGAGCGATTTTCAAGTTTGCTGCAAATAAAAGGAAATGGAAACAGGATCTTTAAAAATTTGAAACGCTCAGTTTAGGAAAAAATTTGCGGCGAGGCTGGCACAGAAAACCCCAACCCGGAGGGTGACATGAAAATCCTATTTGTCCACGGCTACATGTTCAATACGCAGACATGGGCTAAAGCCAATGCCCTTTTGAAGGAAACAGGCATCGAGCTTAATCTCTTCTCGCAGATGCAGTCGGCTGAAAAGGCCCTGGCGTTTATGGAAACCGAGCCCGTGGATATTTTTATCGGGAACCTCTTTCATGATCTTCCCTGGCGGGAAGCGCTGCTCGAGAGTGCAGAAAAAGCGAAACTGCGGGCCGGCATCGGGTGGGACATGCCGTCTGATTTTTCAAGTTTTTCCGAAGACATCCTCGTGCGATTCAACCAGTTTCTGGAAAGGATTTCGGCTGAAAACTATGCCAACGGCATCCGTTACCTGGCCGCCTGCGCGGGCATGGCAATCGACTGGCAAAATCCCCGGCCGGTTCAGACCCATGGCATCCATCACCCTGAAGGCCCGGAGCTTTTCTCGAGTGTTGCCGCCTACATGCAGTGGTATGCCGGACGAGGGCGCACGGGACCGGTGATCGGAGTGACCTGTTATTACGGACAGATTATCGAGAATAACCGTGATGACATTGACACCCTGATCCAAAGTATTGAAGCAAACGGCATGACACCGCTTTGCGTCTGCTCAGAGGGCGGCCGCGACGCCGCCCTGCCCCTGCCCGATCGCTATCCCTGGCTTTCCTACTTCAAGGAGAGCCAGGCTGAGGACGGCCCGGGCTTAAATGCCATTATGAACCTCATGGCCGGCCGTCTTCTTGCCACTCCCACGGATGCGTATGTTTTGCAGGAAATGAACGTACCGATTTTTCAAATGATTCGACTGCACCAGCAAACGCCTGATGAGTGGGCACAGGATATTGGCGGCCTTGGCTCCGGCTTTGCCATGGTCTACGGTCTGACCCAGCCGGAAATGGCCGGGGCCATCGAGCCCGGCATGGCATCGGGTGCGGTTCCCGAATGGGATGCTTCCATGGACATCAACATCCGGCGCTATACGCCGGTACCTGAGCGCATCGGCCATATGTGCCGCCGACTGAAGCGCTGGCTCCGGCTCCAGGATCTGCCAAACTGCGAAAAACGGGTAACCATCGTACTAAACAACAACCCCTGCAAGGGCGTGGAAGCC
>CAYFVA010000008.1:10959-26019 GCA_964346265.1 uncultured Desulfobacterales bacterium | reverse complement strand
CCGAGATCCACGCTGCCCCTGCGGTTCACATAGTTGGAATAGTAGGCAACCGAATTCATGGCCCAGGGATCCTTGAAAAAAACCATTCCACTTGTCATGGGCATATAGAACTGCTTGTGACAGTCAATGGTCACCGAATCAGCCCTGGCGATCCCGTCCAGAAGACACCCGTACCGGTCGGACAGCAGAACCGGCCCGCCCCATGCCGCATCCACATGGAAATGGATCGAGTGCCGGGCACAGATCTCTCCGATCTTTTGCAACGGATCCACAGACCCGGTCTCGGTGGTGCCGGCAATACCCACCACTGCTGCTACAACGGTTTTCCCGTCCTGCTCGAACTCCCTGATCATGGATTCGAGCTTTTCCGTATCCACACGATGCTGTTCGTCCACATCCACCGCGATCACGTTGCGGCTGCCGGCTCCCAGAATCCCCCATGCCTTTTCAATGGAAAAGTGGGCCCGGCGGGAAACAAGCACCACGGCCCGGTCCGTGTCGTACTCTTTCAGGGCCGCTGCCATGCCGTCCAACTCGATTCCAGCAAAATTGTTCCTCGGTTTGAAAAAATTGTTCCGCGCCACCCGAAGCGCAGTGAGGTTGGCTGTGGTTCCCCCTGAAGTGAACGCACCGAGAGAAGATTCCACATGCTGGACATGCTCGGTGTAAAAGGATTGGGCCATATCGTATATCAGCCGGTGCACCTTGGCAAGAACCTGTTTTTCAACCACCGAAAAAACCTTGGAGGTCTCAAGCTTGATCACGTTCTGGTTCAAAGCGGCGGTGATGGTTTTCAAGTGCACCATGAAAAAGGGAATGGCCGATGTCATGTGCCCGATAAAATAGGGAGAGGCCACATTCACCGCCTTTGGGGCGATTTCATCGATGATGTCGGTGATCACCTGGGCAAGTTTTTTTTCCGGATCCCGGTTGATGCGTGTATCCCGGAACCCGTCCGTCAACTCTTTCAGGCTGATCTCTTCGGTCACCCCCACATGGGTGTTGAGAAAATCATGAAGCCCGAAAAGAATCTGCTCCATGTACTTGATCAGCGTCTGCTTGCCTGAATCGTTTTCAGGCCGTAAAAACACCTTTTCCAGTGCTTTCCAGTCGGCCACAAGCCCGGTTTGCCGTTTCCCCTTTTCTTCCATTCACCCCATCCGGTTTTTCAATTTATATGAAAGCAGTTAGATGTCAGGTATTCGGTTTTAGCTAACGCCTGATACCTGACATCTGTCAGCCTGTGCTTTATTCATTTGTTGTGGCCGCTCAGGCCATGAATGTTATATCGTACCGGACTCTTTAGTAAATCCCGGGAATGAAGTCAACAATAAAAAATCGCCATTGATCCGTTATCCGTAGAAAGATAAATTGAAGCGGGACAAAAGGTCAAAACAAAGGTCAGAACCCACGGACAAGAGAAAATTCGGGGGGAGTATTTCCTGTTCGATTTCAAACGGCATGGAATTCCTCTTGGCAAAGGCGCCCAAAGAGTATATACAGGTATTGAAAACTTTTTACAGCAGTGGACGGGAGAACAAAAGGAGTGAAACGTATGCTGGATCTGCATGAGAACGACATTTTCACCAAGGTTTCCAAATACAACCTGATCAGAGAAGGACGAATGGTGTACATCGATGTCCACAAGGCGATTCAGGGAGGCCTTGCCGCGGATTTCGTCGCCGTACCCAACCTGGTCAACATTGTGGCCCGGCCCGAGCATCAGGGCATTGGGAAAAATGAAGACGAAGCGATTACCGACTGTCTCAAAAAAATCAAGGGCATGCGTGTAGAAGAAATTTTTCCGTCGGCAGGCCCCGCCCCTGACCAGGAATAAACAAATGGAGTCGGACCCCGTACCGATTTTACGGGGCCCGACCCAAAAAAAGGCACAACTTTACGCTGCAGGGGACCTCCCCAGCTCAAGCCCGATATCCAGGGCTTTCTGATTCATCTCCAAATAATCCGGCGGCACCTTTGTTTTGAGAACCGCCATGATCGATTCCGGCTTCAAAAGTTCAGTGACGCCGATGAGCGTCCCGAGCATGCAGATATTGAACACGATGGGCCTGCCGATCTTCTCCATCACGGTTTCGTACATGGCAAGAGAGATATGTTTGGCATCCACCTTTTTTTCATGCTCCACAAACCTGGAATCAACCAGCAGGAGACCGCCCGGCCGGATGATCGAGGAATATCGATTGTACGCTTCCTGGGTAAGGGTTACAAGTATATTGGGCTGATTCACCATGGGAAAATGAATGTCAGAGCTTGAAATAATAATATCACTCCGGGTCGAACCGCCCCTGGCGGCGGCTCCGTAACTCTGCGACTGGGTCGCATTCATGTTTTCATGGATAACTGCTGCTTCGGCAAGTATGATGGCCGCAGTGATAACGCCCTGGCCGCCTGATCCCGAAAATACCAGTCTTGATCTTTCCATTATCCGTTGCCTTTCATTGCCTTTTGAACAATTTTTTCATACTCCCGGCAATACTCGGGTGCCTGGTCATTCTCCACAAAAACGCCCCTCTCAATTAAAGAAGGGTCTTTTTCCAGCTTCTTGGACCCTTTCTTGACCGTTCCTGCCTTGTAAATCTCCATCATGTCAGCGGCACTTCCCTGTTTGTTGCGTCGCCCGAAGTGGGTGGGACACTGGGAAAGGATTTCCACAACGGAAAACCCCTTGTGGCTGATGGCCCGTTTGATCAGATCGATACATTCGGTGGCGTGATAAACCGTTGACCGGGCCACAAACGATGCGCCCGAGGACGCTGCAAGATCCACTATGTTGAAGTCGTTGTCAATGGTTGTGTAGGGAGCCGTGGTAGCCATTGTCCCGAATCCGGAAAGCGGGGAATACTGGCCGCCTGTCATTCCGTATATCCGGTTGTTCATCACGATGGCCGTGATATCGATGTTCCGACGGGCCGCGTGGATGAAATGATTACCGCCGATCGCCAGAGCGTCCCCGTCTCCCATGGGAACGATCAGGTTCAGATGGGGCAGGCTCATCTTCACCCCTGTGGCAAAGGCCAGGGCCCTGCCGTGGATGGTGTGAAGCGAATGAAAATCCACATATCCGGAAATCCTCGAGGAGCATCCGATACCCGAGGTCATCACGATATCGTTTTTATCCAGCCCCAGCTGGTGAACACTTCTGAGCAAAGAGCCGAGAACGATTCCGTGGCCGCAGCCCGGACACCACATGTGAGGAAAAAATCTCTGCCGTATGTAGTCTTTGATATGATATTCTTTTTGCGCCATATTACACTCCCCTCCCCTGAATCACCCTCAGGAGAGTTTTGATATCCGTGGGTGTGATCAGCTCGCCGTCGATCCGGTTTGCAAGAAACACGTTTTGGCTGTCGTCCACCGCATTTTTCACCTGCTCCAGTATCTGCCCCATATTCATTTCCACCACGATCACGGCTCTTACATTCCGGCATTTCTCCCGGACAAGATTCGCCGGGAACGGCCAGAGTGTCAAAAGTTCGAGCACACCGATTTTCACTCCCCTCGCCCGTCTGTTTCTGGCCAGATGAATGGCGGATCTGGCGGACGAACCGTAAGAGATCATGACGTATTCCGCATCCTCCATCCAGTATTCCTTGTACCGCTGGATCTGCTCGACACTGTTCTCTATTTTGTCCACGACATGGTGGAGAAGCTCGCTGACCACACCGGGATCGTTGGAGGGAAACCCCCACATGTCGTGGAACAGACCGGTCACGTTGTACCGGTGTTCCCCGCCGAAATCGGACATGGGCAGCCGCCCGTCCTCCCGGGGCAGGTACGGATGATAATCCACCCCTTTTTGAACGGATGTTCTCAGCCGTTTCACCACCTGAAGTTCTCCTTCTTCGGGCACAACGATCTTTTCGCGCATATGGCCGATCACCTCGTCGAACAGGAGGACAACCGGGGTTCTGTATGTTTCGGCAAGGTTGAACGCCTCCACCGTCATATTGAACACATCCTGATGGTTGGAAGCGGTCAGCGCGATGATGGAATGATCGCCGTGGGTGCCCCACCTGGCCTGGTTCACGTCCCCCTGGCTGACATGGGTGGGATTTCCCGTGGAAGGTCCGCCCCGCTGCACATTAACGATCACGCAGGGGATTTCCGCCATGATTGCATATCCCAGGGCCTCCTGCTTGAGGGAAAATCCGGGCCCGCTGGTGGCGGTCATGGCCTTTCTCCCTGTAAGAGAAGCCCCGATAATCGCCGCCATGGACGCGATTTCATCCTCCATCTGAATAAATTTGCCGCCTCTTTTGGGAAGCGCCCTTGACAAAAGCTCGGCGATTTCCGAAGAGGGGGTGATGGGATACCCGGCAAAAAAATCGATCCCGGCATACATTGCCCCTTCAAAGCAAGCCTCGTTCCCCTGTACGAATTTTATATTATTACTGCTCATCTTCTTTTTCCTGTGCGGTTATAATTTCAATTGCCAAATCAGGACACCGAAGTTCACAAAGCCTGCAGGAAATGCAGTCTTCCAGCCTCTTTGCCACCGCTTTCTCTTTCTCGTCCAGTTCGAGCACCTGTTTGGGACAGAAATGGACGCAGATCCCGCACCCTTTGCACCAGTCCTTGTTAATCGTATGTTTTTTTACTATCGTCTTACCCATAAAATCCTCAATTTGCAGATCATAAAGTCACCATATCAAACACTGCAAGTCTTATTTGATTCGACCTGGAATGTCAAGGAAAACGAAAATTTTCATAATTCAAACGCAGCTTTTCAATATCCCCTTGACAGGCGAATACGCCGGAAGGATAATAACAGTCATGGAAAAAGACAGCAGTGCCATAACCGAAACCAACACTTCTTTTCTGATCGAGCTTGGCAAACCTTTGTCCAAGGCCAAAACCATCAAGGAGACTCTGGACACTCTGATGCACCAGGTGGGCCGGATTTTCCAGCCCCAGAACTGGTCGCTCCTTTTAAAGGATCCCAAAACCGGGGACATGACCTTTACCATTGTAGTAGGCAACAAAAAAGAGGAACTGGAAGGCAAAAAACTTGCCAAAGGGGAAGGCATTGCCGGACGGATCGTGGACACCGGCGAGTCTGTCATCATAGAAGACGTGGAATCCGAACAAGACTTCAGCAAACGGATGGATGCTGCCACAGGCTTTACCACTCAATCCATCATCGGCGTACCCCTGAAAACCGACGACCGGATATTCGGCGTCATCGAGCTGATCAACAAAATCAGCGGCCGGACGTTTACGCGCTTCGACCTTCAGATGCTGTCCGCCATTGCCGAATATGCCGCCATCGCCATTGAGCGGTCCTATTACAACCAGGCTCTGAAACGGATCGCAATGACCGATCCGGTAACCGGTGTGAAAAACCGATCCGGTTTTGAACAAATGCTTCACAAAAGTGACCAGCTGAACAAACAGTACGGCACAAAGGCTGCGATGATTTTGGTATTTCTGGACAACTTCCGGTCGATCATGGACACCGACGGCGGGGCCGCCTGTGACAAGGCGGCGAAACTTCTGGCTTCGACCCTGAAGGAATCCGTCCCAAAGGCGAACTCGATTTTCCGGTACCGCGAGGATGAATTCATTGTGCTTTTGCCCCACACCGGTAAGGACAGGGCAAAAGACGAGGGAAAACGGCTTGCCGGGCGCATCAAAAAGCTTGAGTCGGCCGGAGGCGCACCGCCGCTCAAAACAAGGATAAAAATCCACGCCATAGAAGACGGCAACATCCAGAACCTGCTGAAAACCCCTAAAGCCGGATCCGGCACTGAAACCGGAAGTAACGGCGGCAGTATCGAGAACATGGAGCAGAACCTCCAGCCGGTATTCAATGAAGAAAAAAGTCAGGCAGACAAAGCATCCGGCGGCAAACAAATGTTTGCCAAAACAACCTCTCTTTCCGGTGAATACGTTCGGTTAAACGGCAGAGGCAAAGGAGACCTTCTGATCCGAAAAATATCCATGCAGGGAGTCGAATTCAAGGCCTACGGCCGGGCAAGGCTTATACCCGAAGAAATCATAGACATCACGTTCACCCTCGACAATGCCAAACGATCGGTAATCAAACGGCGCGTCAGGCTGCGTTCCGTCAACGGCAACCTGGTGAAGGCGGTTTTCTACAACCCCCCGCCCTACGACAAGGCGCTCGGCATGTATCTGATGTGGGAATAAACCGGACAACGCAGAATTCAAAATGCCCTGTTCAAATTTGAACCCCCTTGTCAGCACGGTCATCCCCACCTTTAACAGAGGGTGGAGCGTATGCAGAGCCATAGAATCCGTGCTTTGCCAGGATTACCCGCACATCGAAACCATTGTGGTGGACGACGGGTCAAATGATGATACGCCCCAAAAACTCGCCCCCTACGCCGGGAGGGTCAGAATCATAAAACAGACAAACAAGGGCGTCAGTGCAGCAAGGAATGCCGGAATCAGGGCATCTTCAGGCGAACTGATCGCGTTTCTGGATTCGGACGACCTTTGGAAAAAAGACAAAATATCAAAGCAGACCGCCTTTTTTGCCGAGCATCCAAACGCCCTCATATGCCAGAGCGAAGAGGTCTGGATCCGGAACGGCAAACGGGTCAATCCGGCCGCAAAGCACAAAAAGCCCTCCGGAATGATTTTTGTGCCCTCCCTGCATCTTTGTCTTGTGAGCCCCTCCGCCGTCATGATGAAACCGAGGCTTTTCCAGGAAAAAGGGTTGTTCGATGAGAACCTGCCCGCCTGCGAAGATTACGATTTCTGGCTCAGGACCAGTGTGGACACCCCTGTCCATCTGATCGACCACATGGGTGTCGTTAAATACGGCGGCCATGAAGACCAGCTTTCAAAAAATCATTCCCTTGACCGGTACCGGATTTATGCCATTGAAAAACTTCTGGAGTCTACCGCTCTTTCCCGGCGGCAGAGGCAGGAGGCTTTACAGGTGATGAAACAAAAATGCCGGATCTATGGAAACGGCTGCATCAAAAGGGGGAAAAAAGAGGAAGGGCGGCGTTATCTCCGGATGGCTCATTCCTCCATGTAATCCACCAGCATGCCGGTGGTATTTCTGAGTCTTTGACTGATAATTTTGGACACTTTCCACAAAAGCTTGAACCCAAGCCGATTGCTTTCATCGAACAGGTTGATCAGCTCGTTTCTCGTGATAAAAAAGATCACCGAGTTCCGGGCGGCGATGCCGGTGGCGGACCGGGGTTCCCCGTCCACCAGTGCCATCTCCCCGAAAGTCTGGGATTTTTTCAGTGTGGCGATTTTGTTTCCCTTGTTGACGCCGGTCTTGTAAATGTCAATCGACCCTTTGACAATAATTCCAAGACTCTTTTCAATATCGCCCTCCCTGAATATCACCGTCCCCTTTTTGGCCTTGACCGCGGTCACATGCTCACAGATCTGACATATCTGGTTAAAGGTGAACTCTTTTGCCCATTTGGTGGTCTCAAGGTAATCGGCAAGCCGGACGATTTTTTCGCCTTCAATGTTTCGGTCCGCAACGGATGATCCGACACTTTTTGTTTCTTCCTGCTTTTGCGTTCCACCGGTTTTTTTCATGCGTCAGCCAGCCGGATTTGTTATTTCCATTTCATAAAATTTCAAGACGCCGTCTTCCATCTTTCCCAACTCCTCTATTTTGCATCTGGAGGTGTCATCCTTTAAGACCAAAGAGCTGTTGGGCCCCTCGATGCGGGAGCCGGCAGCCGCCCTTTTGTTCACCACCACCCGGGGAACGGGCTGATCTTTTTTGGAATACTCGAGCAGTCCTTCTTTTTCCTTTTCCAGCTCGGCAATGTCCGCCCGGATTTTTGAGATGCGTTTGTTCTTTTCCGGTATTTTTTCCGCAATCCGGTCCTGGCGTTCAAACAGCTCGTTTATCTGGTTTTCCGCTTTTTGCGCCTTTTTCTCATATTCGCTTATGGTTTTTTCAATCTTTTTGACTTTATCGGTGCTGTTGTCCTGACGGGCTTTTTCAAGCGCCGCGTCCAGTTGCCGCTTTTCCACCTGACTTCGATCCTGGACATGGGCATGCTGTGAAATCGTGTCATAAATTTCCTGGTCTTCCGCCTCCAGGGATTTGATCTCTTTTTGAAGGTCCTTGATTTCTACGTTTTTTTCCTGGATTTTTCCGTCCACCCGGCTGATCAGAGTGTTGATATGGTCATTGACACCCACCCTCAGTCTTGACGGATCCGTTGCTTCAGTACCCACCGTTCCGGCCTTTATACCTGTTTTGGCCACGATATCCGAAGAGATCACTACACCCCGTTCAATGTTGCATTCTCCGCTGATCTGAACCCTGGAGTCTATAATCTCCTTTGCGACAACAAGGTTGCCAAACGAGGAAATCCGGCAGTTGTTCACATACTTGACCACGGTTACACTTCCCTGGACGTTGACATCGGCCTCGATCATACCCGATTTCACGGCCAGGTCGCCGGTTAGTTCGATTTCCGCTCCTTCGACGGTATCAGCGGTCAGGTTGGTTCCCTTGACCTTGAACCCTTCCTTGATGGTTCCCTTGACCACGATGTTTCCGGTAAAATTGATATTGCCGGTTTCAAAATCCACATCCCCCGGGATGGTCAACTCGTCACACACGGACACTTTGCCCAGCGCATCAAGATGGGGCTGACCGCCGGTATCGGCAAAAATCTGGAGCTCATCCCCGGAATATTTTGTATTTTCTCCGGCCGTGAATATCGGATCATGCGGCTCATCCACCTGGATGGCCTCGCCGGAAACGTTGATGCCGGCGGCACCCGCCACAGCCGGCTTTTTCTGGGCCAGGAGGGTGTCGCTTTCCACATACGGCACATCTCCCCTGTCCCTGAAATCCATGGTCCCGTCCGCCAGAAGCCGGCCCGCCTGCATGTATTCGGTTTCAAAGAAATACTCCACACTTCCGTCTTCAGGCATCTGCGGAGATTTCCCCTTTGCCACTGCAAACCGTTTGCTCTTGTCCTTCTTGTCAAGCCATGCCTTCAGTGCCTTGTCATCCACGACCCCGTAGGTAATCCCCTTTTTGCCAAGGTATTCAAGCAAAGCTTCACTGGTAAGCTTTTCCGGGTCGTCCTTTTTGATGGAAAGATACGCTTTCAGCCGGTTTCCCTTGACGGTCAGTTCCACGTACTCGTCCAGCGGATCTTCATTGTCAAACTCCATATCATCAAAGCGGATATCATCTTCCTCTTCCCCGTCCCGTTCCTTCTCCTCCGGAGAACCGCTTTTTTCAAAGGAGGTATCCTCCCGGTTCAGTACGGCCTTGAAAACATATTCCATGGCAGAAAAATAGCTGTCATCCAGTGCATCCGTCTGCTTTCTTTTTTCAACAGGATCCTGTGCAGCGTCCTGTACAATCTTTTCCATGTCCGGATCGTCCACCACCGGCTCTTCTGCATCTCCGGCGGCATCCAGGATTTCTTTGGCCAGCCCTGAAAGATGTCTGAAAGCCTCTTTGTAGGCCTCCGGGGCGGAATCGACTCCCCTGCGGTCAATGTAGGCCGCCACATCCGGAATACCGGTATCTTTGCCTGTACGCTTTTCCAGGGTCTCCTGCTTCTCGCGGATCTTGTCCTGAAAGCTTTGCTCTTTTTCCTTTAATTTGAGCGCCAGTTTGTACATTTTTCTGTTCTGCCGCTCTTTGACATGTCTCAGTTTTTCCCGGTCCAGCAACATTTGGTACTGTTTCAAGGACTCTTCCACCTGATTGACCAGCTCTTGCTGCTTGAACGGATAATAGAGGCACCCGTTGATTTTGGACTGGTTGACCGCATCAATGGTGGACTCGAACTCTTCAGAAGAGACGATCAGTATCCGCCGGGTCAACGGGTTCAATTCTTTTGCCTTGTCAAAAATATCCTCGTATCTCGCCTCCTTCAGATGAAATCCGCAGATCAGCACCTCCGGGAGATCCGGAGATTTTTCATTCAGTTTTCGTAAGAACCCTGCAGGAGATTCCAGGTGTACATCGTAAGAACCGTCTGTGGAAAGATATTCAAGCACAAGCTTCTGCAGACTCTTGTCCTCTTCAATAAAAAGAACCGCGGGCTTTTGCAAACTGTTTTCTTCCATGGTATCCCTTACTCCGGTTCGGGCATCTCAAAACCTGCTGTTCCGGAAGCCTGTTGAAATTGCCTGAACAGTTTCACCAGAAGGTCCTGATACAGCATATTCAAAATCTCCGGCCGCGTCAGATCATGTGCTTTGAGGTATGCCGCCACGGTTGGCGTATCATACGTCTTGTTATCGTCTTTTTTCTGTAAAGATTGATCCGGATTCCCCTGTTTTTCAATTTCCTGATCCAGCTTGGAAAGGGTTTCTTCATGGGCCTCGGTTTTTTTCTTCAGCTCCATATTGAATTTGTACAGCTTTGCATTCTGCCTTTTGGTCTGTTTCATCAGTCTCTTGTTTTCCAGAAGGCCCTCGTACTGTTCCAGACCTTCTTTGATAAACGAAACCAGCTGCTCGGTGTTCCACGGTTTTTTGATATACCTGTGAATGGCACCGCGGTTCACCGCCTCGATCAGTGCGTCCATGTCGGAATAACCGGTAAGCAGGAAACGGACCGTCTCCGGGGTCTGCTCCTTCACCTTTTCAAAAAAACGGGCCCCGGTCATCCCGGGCATTCTCTGGTCGGATATAATCAGCGAAAAAGGCGCCTGTTGCTCTTCTAATCTTGAAAGTCCTTCTTCAGCGCTTTGGGCGCTTACAAACCGGATCTCTTCTTTTTTCAGTATACGGCCGATGGCCCTGACAACCTGACTTTCATCGTCAATCACAAGTACGCTGTGGCTGTTTTTTTCCTCCATACGGCTCCTTTCCGCCATGGCACGTTCAGATACCTTGCCCTTGCAGACACATGGATTCAGACTAAACATTTTTGCATGTAAAATCAACCACAAATTCGGCAATAGCAGGGCAACCGCATGAAATTTCATACGATTGCCGTAAAATGATAATCAACACACTTGAATCCGTGGACGGTTCCTGATATAGATAGGCACTTTTACTCGAACAGGATTTTGCCATTGGTTTTACAACACAACAGACGTTTTATTGTATTCGAAGGAATCGACGGATCAGGAAAAAGCACCCAGATCAAACGGCTGGAAAACCGGCTGTCCGCCATGGGATATTCCGTTTACAACACATTCGAACCGACCCGGGGGCCCATCGGATCTCTGTTGCGGCGTATCCTGTCCGGAGAAACCGAAGTCGGACCTCATGCCGTGGCCCATCTGTTTGCAGCCGACCGGACCGAACATATTCTCCACAAGACATACGGTATCAAAAGCAAAGTGGATCAAGGCACGATTGTTCTGTGCGACCGCTACTATTTCTCCTCGTTTGCCTACCACGCCCGGGAAGTGGATATGGAACGGATCATCGATCTGAATGCGTATAACATGCAGCTTTTGAAACCCACGGTGAACGTCTTCATCGATGTGGATCCGGCCGTGGGTTTCAAACGGCTTGAAGCGTGCCGGCCCAAACTGGAACTCTTCGAAACCGAAATCATCATGAAACAGGTACGGGATTTGTATTTCAGGGCATTTGACCGGTTGCGGGACCAGGAGACCGTTCTTGCCGTGGATGGGAACCGGGATGAGACAGCGGTTGAAAAAGCGGTATGGGATGGTATACAATATCTGTTTCAAGAGGGAAAATGAACTTGACATCACTGAAATTCCCGGATACATAATCAGTCATGACACCGGGCGGGAAAAGAAAAATATGTGTGGTCGACGGCCAGGGCGGGGGGATCGGCGCCACCGTCATCAAAAAGCTCAAGGACGCCTTTGGAGAAAAACTGGAAATTCTGGCGCTGGGTACGAACGCCATTGCAACAGCCCAGATGCTCAAAGCCAGGGCCAACCGGGGGGCATCCGGGACCAACGCCATTGCACAGACTGTAAAAAGTGCCGATTTGATCATCGGGCCTCTGGCTATCATCATGCCCCATTCCATGATGGGGGAGATGACCCCGCAAATGGCCGAAGCCATTGCCCTATCCCCGGCCCGGAAGATCCTGATCCCGCTCACCCAGGAGGACCTTGAAATTATCGGGCAGGTTCACACCCCCCTTCCCCAACTTGTGGACGAGCTTATCGAAAACCACAGAGATTATTTTGTTGACCCATAAGGAGCGTACTCATGTGTGAGGCAAATGCATATATAATCGGCAAGGAAGAAGAATCCCTTCTCATGGAAGCGGTGGACAGGGTAATTCCGGAAGAGGACGGAATCCGTCTTGTGAGCATATTCGGTGACCAGAAATTCATCAAAGGGTATATCCACTCCCTCTCCCTTGTGGAACACAAGGTTTTTATCAAAGAGGAAAAATAGCACCCGCATCCGGAGAAAGGTTTTTCAGCTTTCGATTCCGGGCTGCACTGAGAATATCTTTCACTCGTTTTACCAGGCCCGGATCTTCGGCATCAAGGTCCTGGTCGGCATCGATTTTCCCCAGAATCCGGTCAAGATCTTCATAATTCATCCCGAGCACGGATTCATCCGTGATACCGGGCAGAAGATCCGGTGAGGGCGCCTTGGAAAGAATCGCCTCCGGCAGTTCCAACTCTCTGCCGAGCCTTGCCACCGATGTCTTGTACAAATGGGCAAGGGGGTCTATATCTGCGGCCTCGTCCCCGTATTTCACGTAAAACCCGGTGCAAAGTTCGGTCCTGTTGGTGGTCCCTGCCACTGCGTATCCAAGCTTTTCCGCCTCCATATACAGTACCGCCATTCTCGTTCTGTGCTTGGAGCGGTAATAGGCAAGTCCCCTGAGAAACTCTGATCCGCCGCGATTTTCAAGATCATCAATAAACGGATCAACGGATATGTTCCGCCACCGGCTGCGGACATAGCGTTCGCGAAGACGCACAGGCGTGAACCAAACCGGCGGCACCAGCCTGTAAACCCCCATCTTCCGAAGAACTTTTGACAGATCGTGGACCCTGCATGAAATCCCCAGATGACCGCACACAAGCTTTGCATCTTTTTTGGTTTGTGCAGCCGAATCCCTCTCGGTCAGGATCAGGCCTCTGACACACTCTTTCCCAAGTGCCCGCACACAGAGGGCGGCAGCCACGGCGGAATCGATTCCACCGGAGATACCGATCACTACACCCCCGAATTGATGCGTGTTTACCGCCTCTTTGATAAAGGATACGATATGCTGCACCTGTTCATTCATTGGCGAATACATCCCGAGACACCTTTGAAAAACTGAATTTTTACAAATTCGGTTTTTCTACCATCAATGCGTTATTTCGGTTTCCTGTTGAAACATCTGGTATGATTCAAAGGTCTCCCCGAACCTTTTGTTCCGGGAGAAAAGCACCGGAACGGACCTTGAATTTTCCGGCGAAGCCGACTCGTCGGTGTCAACCGAATCGCTTCAGTTCTCCATGAAGCCGAAGCTTCCGACAAACGGGTACGCCTGGATCACCCGGGCGGCCGTTTCAGGCGCGTTCTGAAGTACCAGACGGTTTATTTCGCCCTCATGACAACCTTCTCCGGTCTCCATCCGGCGGATCAGATCAGGGTACTGCTCCTCCCATACCGGATCAAGCGTTTCGTGAACCGCCTGTGCATACCGGTCAAGCCGGTCGCTCCATTCATTCACAAGCTTGTGGGCGTTGCCGTCAGTGGCTGCGGCATTGTGCCGCCGGACAACCTCTCTTAATACATGGGGATTATCAATAATCATGCAGGGAGTCAAAAGATTGTCCGAATGAGGCTGATGAAGCCGGATATCCGTAAAAAACGGCGAACAAAGCACCTGCTTGAGAGATTTGCCCTGGATATTGTCCGTTGCGAAATGGGCAAAGATGCAGGGTTCCACATCCCCCTGATGGTTGATATGGATATACCGGCGTCCGCCGGCTATACAGCCGCTCGTGGCCGGTGCGTCATTCCAGAAATCCATCAGAAAGTACGGCTTTCGTTCCCTAAATTTCCGGACATAGTCCCCCATGGCTTTGCGCTGCTCAGGCGTGGGCATCAGGTCGAAGTCCGGGTTCTCTCCCACAGGCATGTACAGGAACGTCCAGCCGTAGAATGCCCCTTTTTCGATCCAGAAATCGTACAATGCATCCGAGGTGAGAGTGTTGAAATTGTTCCGCATGAACACAAAGGAGTTGCCGAAGATCACACCCCGCTCAAAAAGGAGTCCGGCCACATCCACGATCTTTTGAAAAGCTCCCCTGCCGCGGGTCATATCGGTCTCCTCTTCCCAGCCGTTCACGCTCAAAACCGGATAAATATTGGAAAGCTCGCGAATCTGGTCGGCCACCTTTTCGTTGATCAACGTACCGTTCGTAAACATCTGGAACAGACAGTCATCGTGTTTTCTGATGATCGGATAGAGGTCGTCCCATTTCATAAAAGGCTCTCCGCCCAGAAATGTATAAAAAAACGTACCCAGTTCCTTTCCCTCTGTTATAATACGATCCACCTCATCTATGGGCAGGTCATCTTTGCTGGAGTAATTTGCCGCGTAACACCCGGTACATCTGAGATTGCACCGCATCGTCGGGCTGATGAGAATTGTATAGGGAGGCGAAAATCCGCCCAGTTCTTCCATGATTTCCCCGGAGTGTCTGAGCCATTTCATGTTGACGTTCATGATGAAGTTAAGGAAAAATTTCTTTACAATTTCCTTGTCCCGGTAAAACAGTTTGATAAACCACTGCTTTGATCCGGCATTGGTTTCAAGCCAGTCGGCAAAATTGGAGAGGTATTTCGCCCCTCCGGTGTTTTCCTCCATCCGGCGCATGGAATCGATTGCGGAATCGATGTTTGCCTCGGGGTCTTTGTGTATATAGTTGACATACCTGGAGACCATCATCTCCATACTCTTTTGTTCCGCCTTTTGCCTGAGAGAATTTTTCGTGGTATTCATAGCTACGCCACCTCCTCCCTTCTTTTCCGTATTCACATATACACATCTTTCTTTTATTAACTTATGCATTACAGCAGAAATGTAAAGCTTGGATAAAATTTCAAATAATTACACAGGAAAAAGGGCGGGGGTGAAACCCCGGAGATGGTTCCGGG
>CAYFVA010000008.1:0-10859 GCA_964346265.1 uncultured Desulfobacterales bacterium | reverse complement strand
TCAAATAATTACACAGGAAAAAGGGCGGGGGTGAAACCCCGGAGATGGTTCCGGGGCAAAAGACTGCGGGACAGCCGTGTTGTGTCAGTATCTCCATAGTTGCCGGCGGCCACCGGGGCGAAACCCCGGTGGCCGCCAATGATCATCTTTCGAAACAACCGGTCCGGATTACCACCCGAAGGTCAGAAAGTCATGGATCGAATCCGCTGCTTCTCTGCCCGCCCCCATGGCGAGGATCACCGTGGCCGCGCCGGTAACGATATCCCCTCCGGCCCAGACCCCTCTTTTGGTGGTTTTCCCGGTCTTGGGATCGGTAATAATGTTGCCCCACCGGTTCAGCTTGAGATCCGGCGTGGAGTTGGTCAGCATCGGATTGGCGTTGGAGCCCACGGAAACCACCACAAGGTCGCAGTCTATGGTGTACTCGGACCCCTCGATGGGCACCGGCCGTCTTCTTCCGGAATCATCCGGCTCCCCGAGTTCCATCCGAAGGCACTCCATTCCGGTAAGTCTTGCGTTTTCATCCCCGAAAAACTGCGTGGGATTGGTCAGCAGAACAAATTCTATCCCTTCCTGTTCGGCATGATGAAGTTCCTCCTCCCTTGCAGGCATCTCTTCCCTGGATCTTCTGTACACCACTTTGACCGATTCCGCACCCATCCGCATGGCCGTTCTGGCCGAATCCATGGCCACGTTCCCGGCACCGAGGACCACAACGTTCTTTCCAGTAGCCATCGGTGTATCATATTCCGGAAACAGATACCCTTTCATGAGATTGGCCCGGGTCAAATACTCGTTGGCCGAATATATGCCGATCAGATTCTCGTTGGGCAGGTTCATGAACCTCGGCAGTCCTGCGCCGACCCCGATATAGGCGGCATCATACCCTTCCTGGAAAAGCTCGTCCAGTGTGGCAGTGGCGCCGATCACAAAGTTGGTTTCAATTTTCGCGCCCTGTTTTTTGAGGTTCTCCACTTCCGACGCCACAATATCCTTGGGAAGACGGAACTCAGGGATCCCGTATACCAGAACGCCCCCGGTTTTGTGAAAAGCTTCAAAAATCGTGACATCGTGGCCCTTCTGCAAAAGGTCTCCCGCAACAGTCAGTCCGGACGGTCCCGAGCCGATGACAGCCACTTTCTTGCCGGTCTTTTCAGGCACTTCAGGGACCTTACCGGTTCCGTTCTCACGCTCCCAGTCGGCTGCAAACCGCTCCAGGTATCCGATGGCCACGGGATCTCCTTTTTTACCCATGATGCACTTGCCCTCGCACTGCTCTTCCTGGGGGCAGACCCTGCCGCAGACCGCAGGAAGGGCATTCTTTTTCCACAGCTGGTGGGCGGCCCCGGAAAAGTCTTCTTCGGCGATCATCTTTATAAAATCCGGGATGTCCACTCCAACAGGGCATCCTTCCACACAAACCGGCTTTTTACACTGCATGCACCTTGAGGCCTCCTGCTTTGCCATTTCCGGTGTAAGGCCCTTGGGCACTTCCTGGAAATTTCGCTTTCTGACATCCGGGTCCTGCTCCGGCATCACCGCTCTTGGCGCCTTTTCTTTTTTCGCCTTTTTTTCAGCCATTCATTCCTCCATATATATCAAACTGATGAGTATCGTTTATTCGGCATGCTCGTATGCATCCCAGCTTTTCTTTTCCTCTGTAAGGTACGATTGAAGCCGTTTGCCCAGCTCTTCATAATCCACTTTATGCCCGTCGAATTCCGGACCGTCCACACAGGCGAACTTGGTTTCATCCCCCACGGAAACACGGCAGCACCCGCACATACCGGTTCCGTCCACCATGATCGGATTCAGGCTGACCAGGGTTTCCACGCCCTTCTCCTTGGTTATTGCACTGACGAACTTCATCATGGGAATCGGGCCGATGGCCACGACAAGATCAATGTCATCCTTTTCCAGTACATCTTTCAATACGTCCGTAACAAAGCCGTGGTGACCTTTTGTCCCGTCATCCGTGCACACAAAAAGGGAATGGGAGGCTTTCTCCATTTCCTCTTCAAGGATCAGAAGATCCTTGCTTCTGGACCCGATGATGGTGGTTACGTCGTTTCCGGCCTGTTTGAGGGCCCTTGTGATGGGATGAAGCACGGCAATACCGGTGCCGCCGCCCACGCAGACCACCTTGCCCCTATTTTCGATATGAGTGGGTTTACCCAGGGGACCGATAATTGCGTAGTACTCGTCTCCCACCTTCATGTCCCTGAAAAGGGCGGTGGATTTACCGATTACCATGTATATCACGGTGACGGTTCCCTTGTCCGGATCAGTATCCGCCATGGTCAAAGGGATCCGTTCTCCTTTTTCATTTCCCTGAAGAATAACGAACTGTCCCGGCTTCGCTTTGCGTGCGATCCGGGGCGCGTCGAGTTCATTCAGGATGATGGTTCCCTGGGCCATCTCCTCGCGTCTTAGAATTTTAGCCATTACAACCTCCTGTGTGAGTGTACTAAATATGAGCAGCAGCTCTTTTCTACTGCCGGTTACATTTTCATATGTGGTAAACCAAATTGTATAAACAAATATATCAACAAAATCAAGCATAATTTCACAAGATTTGACATCATAAACCGTTGTTTTTCAATATTTTTTCACGAAAAATTTATATAAACACTGTTTAACAGGCAAACCGGCTGTTATTTTTATGACTTGACAGGCCGGCCCGGGGTAAGTAGGATTCACTTACCAACGGAAACCAGGCAGAACCATCAATGGAGGGAAACATCATGACCGACTTGGTTGCGGACCAGCGTGACATCGAATTCGTCCTGTTCGAACAGTTCAGGGTGGACCGGTTCACAACGTATGAACAATACAGCGATTTCAACAGAAAAATGTTCGATATGGTGTTAAAGGAAGCACGCAACTTCGCCATAAAGGAAATTCTGCCCACCTACAAGGAATGCGACACCCGGGGGGTCGATTTTCAAAACGGGGAAGTCCGGGTGCCTGAATGCCTAAGAAGGGTCCACGAACTTTTGATGGAAGGGGAATGGGGAGCGATCACCGAAGATCCGGAGTACGGAGGGCAGGGGCTCATGCATACCATTGCCCAGGGCGCAATGGAGTACATGATCGGGGCCAACTACATCGCCATGACCTATCCGATCCTCGGCCACGGGGCCGGCAAGATGATCGAGCGGTACGGAACACAAAAGCAGAAAGAGCTGTTCCTTGAAAAACTTTACACCCTCGAATGGGGCGGCACCATGCTTTTGACTGAACCGGAGGCCGGAAGCGACGTGGGAGCGCTGACAACCTCGGCCCGGCCTCTCAAGGACGGCACCTATGAAATCACCGGGAACAAGATTTTCATCACCAACGGGGACCAGAATCTCACGGACAACATCATCCATCCGGTCCTTGCCCGCATTGAAGGGGCGCCGGCCGGCACAAAGGGCATCTCTCTTTTTATCGTGCCCAAAATATGGGTGAACGACGACGGCACTTTGGGAGAACCCAACGATGTGGTCTGTACCGGGATAGAAGAAAAACTCGGGCTTCACGGCAGCCCCACCTGCTCTCTTGCTCTCGGGAGCAAGGGGCGGTGCCGCGGGGTCCTGCTGGGTGAGGAAAACCGGGGCATGGAAATCATGTTCCACATGATGAACGAGGTCCGCCTCGAGGTAGGCACCCAGGGATTCACCCACGCAGGGTGCGCCTATCTTCATGCACTTGATTACGCCAGGACCCGCAAACAGGGAAGGGCCATAGAGAACCTCAAAAACCCTGAAGCGCCCCAGGTGCCGATCATCCAGCACCCGGACGTGAGAAGGATGCTTTTGAAAATGAAAGCGTACGTGGAAGGCATGCGGAGCCTCACCTATTTCACCGCTTATTGCTTTGACACCATCGAGTGTACCGAATCAAAAGAGGAAAAAGAGCACTACAGCAGTCTGGTGGAGATCCTCACCCCTGTGGTCAAGGCATATCTGAGCGACCGGGGATTTGATGTCTGCTCGGACGCCATGCAGGTCTTCGGCGGATATGGATATACAAAGGAATACCCGGTGGAGCAGCTGGTCCGGGACAGCAGGATCGCTTCCATTTACGAGGGAACCAACGGCATACAGGCCATGGATTTTCTGGCCCGCAAGGTCGGCGGTAAAAAAGGCGAACTTTTGAATGCCTTGGTTGCACAGATTCATAAGACCGTTGCATATTCAAGGGAAAACGATCTGTTTTCAGATATGGCCGGATCCCTTGAAAGCGCGCTGGAAAAGCTGGAAAGCCGGCTCAAATCCGTTTCCGGTATGATCATGTCCGAATCTTACCGGTCCGCATTCGCCCTTGCCTGCCCCATGCTCGAGGCCACAGGCGATGTGCTCATGGCCTGGATGCTCCTGTGGCGGGCCCAGACCGCACAGCACAATATGAAAAAAAAGCACAAGGACTGGTATGAAGGAAAAATCCAGGCGGCCCGTTTCTTTTTCGAAACCGTTCTGCCCGTGACCATGGGCAAACTCGACGCGGTTCCCTCCGGAGAAAATCCCGCCGTTACCATAAGTGAAAATTCTTTTTAAGTTCAAAAAGGAGGCAAACGCATGAAAGACGTAGTGATCGTATCCGCCTGCCGGACTCCCATCGGCGCATTCGGCGGATCCCTTGTAAAAATGAACGGAGCCGGTATCGCGGCGGTAACCATGAAAGAGGCCGTCAAACGGGCCGGAATCGACCCGGCCATGATCGATGATGTCAGGTACGGCTGCTGTATGGAATCTTCGGACACGCTCAACGTGGCACGGGTGGCCGCCCTCCTGGCGGGAATCCCGGAAAGCATCACCGCCGCCACCATCAACCGGGTCTGCATATCCGGAATGGAGGCGATGATTTCCGGGATGGCCATGATCCAGGCCGGAATGGCCGACATTATCCTGGCAGGCGGGACCGAACATATGTCCGGCGTTCCATACAGCGTCCCCGGTGCCAGATGGGGCTGCCGACTGCAGGACAAAACATTCGTGGACGACCTGATCCATGCCCTTCACTGCGGCTCCCACATCATCCCCCACCCGGAAGACGGACCGGTGGATGAAACAAAGGCGCCTTTGAGCCATTTCGTGGGCAAACCCTATATCATGGGCCACACCGCCGAATTCATCGCCCAGCACCTGGATCTTTCCAGAAAGGAAATGGACGAGGTAGCGCTCAAAAGCCACAACGAAACCGAACGGGCCACAAACGACGGCTCTTTTGCAGACGAAATCGTGCCTGTACAAGTACCGGCCAAAAAAGGCAAAACCGTCACATTTGACAAGGACGAACATTTCCGGCCCGGCATCACCATGGAAGACCTTGAAAAACTGCCGCCCGCGTTTGTTCCAAAAGGGGGAACGGTCACGGCAGGGAACGCCAGCGGCATCAACGACGGGTCCACCGGCATGATCATCATGTCCGAAGAAAAAGCGAACGAACTGGGTCTCACTCCCCTTGCCCGGATCAAGGCGGTTTCCAGGGGCGGCTGCCATCCGTCCGTCATGGGTCTTTCTCCGGTGGCCGCTGTTCACAACCTGGTCGATTCCAGCCCGTATTCCCTGGACGATTTCGAGCTTGTGGAGCTGAACGAAGCCTTTGCCGCCCAGTACCTAGGATGCGAAAAGGAGCTGGGACTCAACCGGGAGATCACCAACGTGAACGGCTCGGGCATCGGGCTCGGGCATCCTGTGGGCTCCACCGGCGCCAGGCTCGTCACCACGCTGCTGTATGCCCTGAAAAACCGCAACAAAACTTTAGGGCTTGCCACCCTCTGCGGCGGCGGCGGCGTGGCCATGGCCTGCGCCGTGGAGATGATATAACCGTTTTGTCATATTATGGCTTGCTGCAGGCGGGAATCGTCCCGCTTGCAGCATAATCCTCACATTTTACTTGACGGCTGCATCCATTTCAAATTGTAGAATATCCGCCCGGCGGATCTGAATTCGGTCCTGAACGCTCTTTTTCGTCGTGATCTCCTTTTTTCAACTGTTGAAAGCGGCCCGGCCCGTCTGAACCGTCTCCGCTTTCATCCGGGCCCGGAGAATCTTCCGACTGACAAAAGAAACCGCTTTTCAGGTGAAGGTCCCGCTGGGGAAACGGTATCGAAACGCCGTTCTCCCGGAAAAGCCTGTCGATCTCAAACCTCAGATGACTCTCGGCGGTGATGAAATCGTCTATGACGGACCAGAACCGCAACCGGAAATCGAACGAACTGTCCCCGAAATCGATGAACTGGACCGCAGGTTTATACGGATAATTGCGCACCTCCTTGACACTGTCCGCCGCCCGGAGCATCAGGTCCTTTACAAGGGCCGTATCAGAACCGTAGGCCACCTTCACCGGAAGGTCCCGCCGGATATACGGATCCCGGTGGCTCCAGTTGGTCACCTGGGCGGAGATGAACTCGGAGTTGGGGATGATCAGGGAGGACTGGGTATAAGTCTGAACAAGCGTGGCCCGGACATTGATCTTTTTCACTTCTCCCCAGGTCCCGGCGACTTCCACCACGTCACCGACCTGGATCGGCCTTTCAAACAACAGAATCAGCCCCGAGACAAAATTGTTGAAAATGTTCTGGAGCCCGAACCCGAGCCCGACTCCCAGAGCTCCTAAGCCCAGGGCCATGGATGCCGTATTCAGACCGAGAACGCTCAGGGAGATCAGAATGCCCGCCGCCCATATAAAGTACACCGAGATCGTGGTAATCGATTCCTTGACCCCCATGGAAAGCCCGCTCTGTTTGAGAATGTGTTGAGCCATGATTTTCTTCCAGAACAGAGTGAACACATAGATGACCAGGAGAACGAGCACCGCATACACAAATCCGGAAAGGCTCAGGGTGATTTTGCCCATGGTAAAAGACCGGCTGAAAACATCCACGGCGCCGGAGAGAAATTTCCCGCCCGCCCCCCAGGAAAAGGCGATCCCAACGGCGGCGAACGCAAAAATCACAAAATAGATGCTGTTGGATACAAGCCAGTAAAACGGATACGAGATCCCGTAGGATTTTCTGGTTTCCGGCTCGAACCGTTCCTTGAACTTACGGTCCAGGTCACCTATGGAGTAAAACAACAGAGCTCCGAGGCAAACCACACAAAGCGTGATCCCCCATGATATATACCACCATGAGGCAAAATAGGGGTAACCGGCAAGGTCTGCCAGAAGGCCCGCGATCACTATTGCCTTTGATCCGTGGTTGATAACGGCCGTGCTGACCCGGCCGGACTCTTTCTCCATCCGGGCATACCGGTTCCAGAATATAAAAACCCCTGCCGCAAGAAGCAGTTCCGAGACAATCCGCACCGGTGTCAAAAGCAGGCTCTGGGGTGAAACAAACCGGTAAATGAAGAGATAGACAAGGGTATAACCCCGTATCCCCCAGATGAAAAACAAACGCCACCGGGAAAACGTTTCAAAATACAAAGGCCCTTCCTCCGGCACGATAAGACGGATCGCGCGGGCGGCCACCCGGGTGAACAGCAGCACCACGAGAAAGACCTGCAGCAAATTGATAAGATCCGGGAAAACAATGTACACTCTGGTCTTTGCAACCATATGTACCAGGAGAATAAAAAATACCGGGAAGACGGCGCTTTCCAGTATAAAAAGAGGATATCCGGCCTGTTTGGCCCGTACATCCAGATACGCCTGATTGCCTTTGACAAAAGAAACCGCCTTGGCGAGCAGAAAATACACGATCACCGCCCCCAGCAGAAAGGCAATACTGCCGGGGTCCATGTGCGTACGGGCAAGCCGGATTCTTTCAGCTGCATATTCTCCGAAAGCGGCCGGATTAAGGGCGCTGACCGCCTTTTTGATATGAATTTTCCACGCTTCGGCTTCAAATGATCGGTCCTCGCGCTGGAAGACAATTTTGCCTTTTTCTTCCCGGATCTCTTTTTCCAGGGTTTCAGCAAGTTTCTTGAAAGAATTGGAAAGGGATTGATAGATGTTGACTTGTTTTTCAATCAGGTCTTTCAGATCATCCAGCACCTTCGCCTGTTTCCGGAGAAACGACCGGTAACTCACAAGATCATTAAAGTGTCCACCACCGGCGCCGGAATCCTTTGGCAGCGAATTGATCCGCTCCTGGACGAAATCAAGGGATTCCTTCTTTGCGGCCCGTTCCGTTTCAATCTTTTCCCGCTCGTTTTTCAGGCTCTCGAGTCTGGAGTCGATCACAGAGAGTGACACGCGGATCTCTTGGACACTCTTTTCCAGTACGTTGATTTTACTCCCGGGCACGATCAGAAGATTGCGCACCGAATCCATCCGGGTTCTGTAAATTTTTTCCTGCCTGAGATCCTCCTCGAAAGACCGTTCTCTGGCACCGAGCTCTTTTGTCAACGACTCAAAGTCGCTTTCAGCCTTTTCCACCGCCTTCCGGATATCCGCAGCCGCCGCTCCTTTTTCCATATCCGGAGCTGAGGGCTGCGCCGCCGCGCAGACCGGCAAGATGACAAGAAGAACCGCAAATGCCAGTATCCGTTTTACTTGAACGGCAAACTTTGTATTCATATCCGTGTCCCTGAAGTTTTCAATTCCCCGTGTTCGGCTCCATCCCGCACCTGTTAAAACCACCGCATCTTTCTCAAAAAGTCGAATTGACAGCCCGCAATCCCCGGCAGCAGAAGACAGACCCCGAAAAATTTATACAGGCTTTGGGCGCCGGGGATGCCTCAGACATTGACATCCTGACTGATTGTCCGTTGTGCCGGGATGTATGTGCGGCCCGCTGTTTCAATTCGATTGTGCAGAATATCCCCGGATATTTCAAGTCTTTTTTCCCCGGAAAAGAGCTGAAACATGACCGCTTCCTGCAAACATCTGATTTGTTTTTCCCCTTGACATATCTGGTTTGTTTTTATAAAGCAGTAGAAAAATGAAACGACCTCCCACCCGGAACCGCTTTGGGTTCTAACCACAAACGAAGGAGTTTTTATGGGCATGGAACGTCTCTACAAAGATGTAATGGACCTCAACCGAATGGAGGACGGCACCGAAAAGGAGAATCAGGCAAAGGCTTTTTTCGACAAGCTCAACTCGACCCCGCTTCCGGAATACTTCAACTGGGCCGAGGAAATTTTCGAAGGACTGCACGTAAAGGAACGGGGGGACAAGGACGCCCTGATATGGACGGACATCCATACAAAAGAGAAAAAGAGCTTTACCTACCGGGAATTTGCAGACAGGGGCAACCAGTGCCTCAACTACCTGCAGTCTCAAGGTATTGAAAACGGCGACAACATGTACATGATGATCCCCATCGTACCGGAGACCTGGTTCGCCAGCCTTGCCTGCATCAAGGGGGGCATCATAGCGGTCCCCACGGCCACCACCATGACCATAAGGGAACTCGAATTCCGCTTTGAAACCTATACACCGGATTCCATCATGGCGGATGAAGCATCCGCCGATCTCATCGACCAGGCACTTGAAACCATTGGGTGTTCTCCAAAAGTCAAGCTGATTCTCGGCCGCAAAGCCGGGTGGACCTCTTTCAGCGATCTGGACAGCCGCCCTCCTGAAGCTCAAGCCGCCCGTACAAAATCAGACGATACACTATTTTGTTTTTTTACCTCCGGCACCACGGGTCTTCCCAAACGGGTCGGCCACAGTGCCGCCTCCTATCCCGTGGGGCATCTGTCCACCCTGGTTATGATCGGTATCACACCGGATGACATCCATCACAACCTGAGCGCTCCGGGATGGGCGAAATGGGCATGGAGCAGCTTTTTTGCCCCGCTCAACGTGGGGGCCACAGCAACCGGATTTTATTTTACTGCGCTTGACGGGGACCAGTACCTCAAAGCGGTGGAGGAGATCGGCGTCACTACCTTCTGCGGCCCGCCCACTGCATGGAGAATGTTCATCAACCTCGATCTTTCCCGCTTTGACCTGTCCGCCATCCGGCAGTCGGTGAGCGCCGGAGAGCCTCTCAACCCCGAAGTCATCACCCAGTGGAAAAACCACACCGGCGTGGAAATCCGGGATTTCTACGGGCAGACCGAATCCACAGCCATGATCGGCAATCCCCCGTGGATGGCCGGAAAAATGCGGGAAGGTTCCTTCGGGTATCCCTCGTTTATGTACGATGTCACACTGGCGGATGACCAGGGGAACGAGATTACCGGCCCCGGCGAAACCGGCCATATCGTGGTCCGCCTGGACCGGTGGCGGGCGATCGGGCTTTTCACCGAATATATCGGCAATATTGAAAAGATGAGCAGCGTATTCATCGACAACTTTTACTACACCGGGGACCGGGCGTATTGGGACGAAAACGGCTACTGGTGGTTCGTGGGCCGGGCCGATGACGTGATCAAGTCCTCGGATTTCCGGATCGGTCCCTTTGAAGTGGAAAGCGCACTTGTGGAACATCCGGCTGTGGCCGAGGCCGCTGTGGTCGGCACACCCGACCCCAAACGTCACCAGCTGGTGAAAGCTTTCGTGATTCTCAACAAGGGGTATGAAGGATCAGACAGGCTGGCTCTGGAACTTTTCCAACACACCATCAATATCCTGGCCAAGTTCAAGATCCCCAGGATCATCGAATTTGTTTCCGAGGTTCCCAAAACCATCAGCGGCAAGATCCGGCGGATCGAACTGAGAGAAAACGAAATCAGCCGGGAAGAGGATGAACAAACCGGTGATGTCCGGGAATACTTCTACTGGAACTTCCCCGAACTCAGCTCGAAAAACAAATAATTGTAACATTCCCTCTGTTTGACCGGCCGGCCTTCTTGATACAAAAGATGCCGGCCGGTGTTTTTATTTGAGATTCAAGCGAAAAACACACACCGAATCAACCTCTCATTCCCTTCTAACAAAACTGCTGTAAGCTGACACTTTCCGGAAAATGGAAA
>CAYFVA010000007.1:0-26273 GCA_964346265.1 uncultured Desulfobacterales bacterium | reverse complement strand
ATTTATTTTGTCAACAAAATTCCGCTTCAGATCGCAAAACTTTCGTAACAGCATGACTCTGGTTCAAGCCGCGGATAATTTTTTTACGGATTTGGAGAAAAAAGAGTCTGAGAAAAACGGATCTATGGACAGTCCGGGAAAAGTTGGGAAAGAGAGTTCATGTCAAAATCCGGGTGAATCCCGAAGCGGGTCAGGGAGAAATCGTAACAGACCGGATCATCCGGTGCGATTTTTCGAAGACTTCGGGTCGCCTGAAGAGCCGACTTCATATCGGCCTGCCTGCGGTCGGTAAATCCGAACTGCCGGCAGACCCGGTGCATATGAGTATCCAGGGGAACCACCAGCATGGAAGGAGCCACTCCGGTCCATCCGCCCGGATCAACCTCGTCGCTTCTGACCATCCACCGAAGATAGAGGTTGCTTCTTTTGCACGCACTGCCTTTTTCCGGACAGGCGAGAAGATATCCCGGGTCCGAGTGGTCCAGAATGCGGGCGGTCATAAACGAAAGTGCCGGCAGGACCGTTTGGTGATTGCTGGACGACCCTTCGAGAAAACACTCGTTCAGGGAGCCGAAAGTTTGAATCACATACTTCAGTCCTTTGCACAGTTCAGCTACCTGACGCCCTTTCACAAACCGGTATTGGAAGTTCTCAAAGTCATGGGCGAAATCGGAAAAATCACCTGTTTCAATATAGTGCCGCGGATGCTTTCCCATGACGCAAAGGACCCGGTCCACCGCCTTGAGAATCTGGCCCACCCGCCCGAAAGCCAGACATGATGCGATCATGCCGCATATTTCGCGATCACGGACATCCGGGTATTCGTACAAAAACTGAAGCGGATCCGGGCTCACGAATCGTCTTTTGTTCAAGCTTTTCCGGATCTCTTCCAGGCGGTGTCGAAAATCCGAATTATCGATTTTCATCCGCCGCCTCTCTGAGGGCCTCTTGAACCGAGGCACACAGATTTTCTCCCTGGAGGGGCTTTCCGGAAAGAAGATCCATGATCGTTCCGATACCTGCGTGCTTATTCTCAAACTTCACAGTACCAAAAGGTTTTCCGTCTGTGATCGTCAGATTCGACCGGAGCTTGCGAAAACCGGTTCCGTTCAGAACCAGATCAACAATCTCCAACCGGACGGCAATATCCGCAGGACCGGGAAGTGAAATGTGTCCCGGGATTTCAGGAAAAGCGTGCTCCGCAGCCCGGGCCGCTTCATCGTCCGTTCCGGTGTCAAAAGAGGTGATTTCCATACGCCGGGAAACTCCATCCACGCTCCATGCACCGCCGGCCCGGCCCCCGGCTGACGCTTTCAGCTGCTCCGCTTTGACATCGATCCCTGTCCGGGTTTTCCGGTCCATGTACAAAAGCCGGCTGTTTTTCATGATCACTTCCTTGGACCCGGATGCGGCCGCCGGATCTGTTTCGCCCCGTCCTCGTTCCGCATCCCGGTTTTCGCTTCTGCGGAAATCCGGGAACCACCGGCCGTTTTCATCCCTTTGAATGACAATCCTGGACTCCTCGAGCAACAGATGTTTCACCCGTATTTCACCTTTGACAAGCCGGGCGAATTCCAGAGTGATAACCATCTTTTTGACGGAGGATTCCCCGAAAGAGATATCCGCGGCCGTGATTTTCGGGGAAAAACCGGGTGTAAAATCCACATCTCCCCTGATTTCGACAGGCCGGCCCGTTTTTTCCCGGATCCTGTCCGTGACTTTTTGTACGACTTTTTTCACATTGAATGCAACCATGGATATCTTGCCTCTCTCATTCTTTTGTAACCGGCTGCATTATACCATTTTTCGATTTACTTGCACAGATTGCGGGCCAGCTCGGTTAAAATCTGCTTGGATTCCACCAGAGCTTTGGAAATGCTCTTTTGTTTTTTGCCGAGCTGCACGGTCACCGTATTTTTCCGGGGCACGGAATAGGTAAGGTTCCGATTTTTCAATACCGATTCGGCAGCTGACAAATCATGAACATGTTTGACGGAAAACACAAGCGTCAATTGATTGAACGAAAGATCCAGGCGCTGTATACCCGATTTAACGGCAAGCACCCGCAGCATGATTTTCACCAGCATATTCTCCGCCTCTTTGGGCAGTTTGCCGAACCGGTCGATCAGCTCGCGCTTCATCTCGGATATCCGGGAAAGGGAATCGACCTTTGACAGCCTCCTGTACATGGTCAGCCGCTGTTCCACCGAGCTGATATACCCATCCGGAAGATACGCTGACATGGAAATGTTGATTTCGGGCTCCAGGGGTTCCGCCACCTCGTCCCCTTTCATGTCCTTGACAGCGTTGTCCAGAAGCTTCAGGAACATGTCATACCCAACTGCGGCGATATGGCCGGACTGGGCCGCTCCGAGCGCCGACCCCGATCCCCTGATCTGAAGATCCTTCATGGCGATCTGGAAACCCGACCCGAGATCCCTGTGCTCCATCAGGGCGGCCAGACGTTTCCGTGCATCCTTGGTGATCCGGCTTTCATCCGAGATAAACAGATACGCATAGGCCTGCTCTTCTCCCCGTCCGATCCGGCCCCTGAGCTGGTAGATCTGGGACAGTCCGAACCGTTCGGCTTTATCGATGATCATGGTGTTGGCCGAAGGAATGTCGAGCCCGGATTCCACAATGGTGGTGCAGACCAGAACATCAATGGAGTTGCGGATGAACTTGAGCATCACCTCTTCTAAAACGGATTCGGAAAGCCTGCCGTGGGCCACGTCTATTCTTGCTTCCGGAACCAGTTCCCTGAGTTTTTCCGCTTTTCTGGAAATTGTTTTAATATTGTTGTGAACAAAAAAGACCTGCCCGCCCCTTTCCAGCTCCTTTCTCACCGCATCAGCCGTGACCGTGT
Source organism: uncultured Desulfobacterales bacterium (assembly GCA_964346265.1). Classification (GTDB taxonomy): domain Bacteria; phylum Desulfobacterota; class Desulfobacteria; order Desulfobacterales; family Desulfobacteraceae; genus JAIPEK01. Next base: position 23,407 of record CAYFVA010000007.1, on the reverse strand, counting down.
CATCGTCTTCACTGATATAGGATACAATGGGCTGCCGGTCTTCGGGCGCCGTATTGATGACGCTGATGTCCCGCAGCCCGGTGAGGGACAAGTGAAGGGTCCGCGGGATCGGCGTGGCTGTGAGAGCCAGAACATCGACGGTGCTGCGTTTCTGCTTGATCCGCTCCTTGTGCTTGACCCCGAAGCGTTGTTCCTCGTCTATGACCAGAAGCCCGAGGGAATGGAAAGAGACATCTTTCTGCAAAAGCCGGTGGGTGCCGATGACCACGTCCAGGTTCCCGGTTTCCAGCCGCCGGAGAATCTCGTTCTGCTCTTTCCGGCTCTTGAACCTTGAAAGGCACGCCACCGTGACCGGGTATCCGTCAAACCGTTCGGCAAAGGTTTTCAGATGCTGTTCAGCCAGAAGCGTGGTCGGCACCACCACCGCCGCCTGTTTTCCGTCGTTCACCGCTTTGAAGGCCGCCCGGAGGGCCACCTCGGTTTTTCCGTATCCCACGTCACCGCAAACCAGGCGATCCATGGGCACGTTCCGCTCCATATCGATGAGCACATCATCAATGGCTTTCTGCTGGTCCGGGGTTTCCTCGTAGGGAAAGGAGCTTTCAAAATCATAAAAAAATTCATCCGGCCCGCTGAAGGAAAACCCATCCTGCACCTTTCTTGATGCATACAGGTTCAAGAGATCTCCGGCCAGTTTTTCCACCTCCTGCCGGGCTTTTGCCTTGGTCTTTTCCCACGTTTTCCCGCCGATTTTGTCCAGCACCGGGGTGTACCCTTCCACTCCGACATACTTTTCAATCACTTCCATGCGGTCCACTGGAAGATACAGCCTGTCGTCATCCTGGTAGGTGATCAGGACGAAGTCCTGGCGGATTTTGTCCACGCTGATGGTGGTCAATCCTTCGTACCGGCCGATTCCGTGCTCCATGTGAACCACGATATCCCCGGTTTTAAGCTCCTCTGGAGCAATGAACTCCGATTTGACATCCCTTCTTGATCGACTTCGCCGCCTGGCCCGCTTCGGGCCGAAAATTTCGGTTTCCGTGACAAACGCAACCCGGTTCTCCAGATCAACGAAACCGGACTCGAGTGATCCCGTGACGGTAAACAGACCTGGTTCGGGCCGGTGAAACAGGTCTGTCCGCTTGTGTTCAGAAGGCTCGATCCCGTATGGTCCCAGAAGTCTTGCCATCCTTTTCCGACCGCCTTTGCCGCTCACCACAAGATTGGTGCAGAACTTGTCACTCTTTTTTTCCAAAATCCAGTCTGCAAGAGGCTTTAAAAGATGCTCCGATTCACCGGCCGTGTTCAGGGTTGCCGCAAGTTCCGTATTGCCGGTTATCAAAGGCCCCATATCAAACACGGCATCCTGCGGCGTTCCCCCCTCTACGCCCAGTGTCTTGAAATAGACAGGGCTTTTCTCCTCCAGCTTTTGCACAACCGTATCATACGAAGTGTAAATGGAATCCGGGTCCACACAGAGCCGCCCTCGGGACTTCACGTTTTCAAAATTCCGCACGGCCTGTTCTTCGAACTCCTCCGCCTTCTGGCGCTGAAGTTCCGGCGAGTCGACCAGGAAAAGAGCGTTAGACGGAAAATAATCAAACAGTGTGTCAAGTTCCGGGTAAACAATGGAAAGCATGCTGTCGATTCCTGCAAACCGTCCCTTTTGCCGGGTTTCTTCCACATATTCCCGGATCACGGACTTGTCAAGCCCGGCCTTTCGCGCCTCCTGCCGGAGCCTGCCGAGAATATGATCCATATATTCCCTCTCCAGGACCGCTTCACCGGCCGGGATGATCGTGCTCTCCGTGATATCCGCCACCCCGCGCTGGGAGGTCGGGGAAAACAGACGCATCGTTTCGGCCGTATCCCCGAAGAATTCGATCCGTACGGGTTTTTCATCCAGCGGAGTAAAATAATCGATGATACCGCCCCTGACCGCGTACTCTCCCACATCCTCCACAAGGGACGTCCGGGTATATCCGTACGCGTCCAGCCTGGATATGAGTTCGGTCCGATCGACCTCTTCTCCCGCCTGTACCAGTTCGGCAAAACCGGCCAGCCTTCCTTTCGGGATCACCTTCTGCAAAAGCGTATCAATGCTGGTCACCAGCATCAGATTGCCCGACATCCCGTTCATCAGCCGATAAAGGGCGCTAATCCGGTCGGCGGCGGTTTTTCCGTGGTAGGACAGGTTCTTGAACGGCAGGATATTGTAGGAGGGGAAAAAGACCACCTCTTCCTTCTTTTCCGGCAGGAAAAACTGAAAGAGGTCCATGAACTTCAACGCCTCGGAGCGGTCCGGAAGAACCGCCACAAAAGGGCGGTCCGTCATGGAATACAGGCCCGCCGCCGTATACGCGGTTTTCTCCTGTCCGGTACCCGGTATGAAAACGGCCGAGTTTCGGTCATGGATAAACTGTTTGAGCTTTCTGAACATGAGCTATTTTACCGGAAAATATTTCGGACTCCAGCACATTCCTTCCACAAGTTCCTGCAGCCGCTGCTCGTCACGGTTGTGCTTGAATTCGGAGAATGCGCAGTCGTTGTCGGCCACACCTCCCTTGATCGCTTCGGCTCCTACATACCGGGCCACTTTGATGGACACCTCCCGCAAGTCGTCCAGTTTGGGGCACAGGATGCCGTCTTCGATCTCTTCCTCGCTGATGAACTCGGCCACGGCACGGGCGGCTGCGGAAAAGAACGTGGGAAGAACTTCGGTGGCGCCGGATGCGATCACCCCGAGTCCCACGCCGGGGAATACGAATGCATTGTTCATCTGGCCGATCCGGCAGGTTCTGCCTTCAAATTCCACCGGATCGAACGGACTTCCGGTGGCCACAAGCCCCTTTCCATTTGTCCATTCATAGATCTGTTCGGGAAACGCCTCTGTCTTGGAGGTGGGATTGCTCAACGGCAGGATCACCGGCCGGTCCGTATTGGCGGAAACGGCATCCACCACGTCTTTTGTAAAACATCCCGGCTGGCCGGAGGTCCCGATCAGGACCGTGACGTTTTCATTTTTTACTGCGTTGGCAAGGGTGTTGTCTTCCGGAGTTTTCAGCCATCCGAGCCCTTGCGGCTCCTTGGCGAACTTCAGCTTATAGGATTCCGCGTCCCGGTCCGTGGTGACAATGCCTCTTGAATCCAGGGTAAAAATTTTCGCGCGCGCCTCCTCTTCAGAAAGCCCGTTTTCGATCAGCTCTGTCAGGATCTGCTCGGCGATTCCGATACCGCCGGCACCGGCTCCGTGTACCAGGAACACCTGGTCGGTGATATTTTCCTTTTTGGTTTTCATGGCCGCAATGATGCCGGCAAGGGCGATGGAGCCCGTTCCCTGGATATCATCATTAAAGGAAATGATGTCATGCATGTACGCATCCCGGATGGTAAAGGCATTCTGTTTGGAAAAATCCTCCCACTGGCACAACGCGTCCGGATACACCGCCTTGAAGGCTTTGGCGAACTTGCTCATGAACTCCAGGTAGTCGTCCCCTTTCAGGCGCTCATGCCGCCAGCCCAGGTAGTTGACGTCCCGGAGGAGTTCCGGGTTGTCCGTGCCCACATCCAGGGAGATGGGCAGGCAGTGCCATGGAGCGATGCCTGCCCCCTGGGTATACAGCATCAGTTTGCCCAGGCAGATGGCGATGCCGCCGGCACCCTGGTCCCCGATCCCGAGAATTCCCTGGTTGTCCGTGACCACGGCGATCCGGATGTCCTTGTCCGAATAACTGGCAAGAATCTCTTCCGCCTTGTCGATGTTGCCGGGATACAGGTGGATGCCGTTGGCCTTGCGGAACATGGACGAATAGTTTTCACAGGCCTTGCCCACCGTGGGGGTATAGATGATGCTGAGGAACCTCGGTATATCGCTTGCAATCACGGCATGGGCCAACACCACGTTCCTGTCGAAAAGGCTTCTGATATAAATAAAACGTTCGATATCGTTTTCTTTGGCATCGATGATGTTCAATGAAGATTTGACCTGTTCCTTGAGATTCTTCACCCTCGGCGGCAGGAACCCGTTGAGTTTGAGCCGGTCCCGGTCGGCCTGGGTAAAGGCCGTCCCTTTGCTGATATTGTTGTATCGGAGAATATCAGGTCCCCTCAGATTGATAACAAGGCCTGTTGTTTCTCCGTAAACGCCGTATTCAAATGTATAATTGGGGTTATCCATTTTTTTTCCTTCTTTTCGATTAATAGTATTGATCTTAAACCAGCAGTTAGCTTATAACATATACGCAAATGGAATAAAGGATAATTTTTAAAAACAGGAGCTGTATCCAATGGAATCCAACCCGACCGTCTTTTTCAACGGCGGTTTCATGAAAAAAGAAGACGTGTGCATATCACCGGATGACAGAGGCTTTCTCTTCGGGGACGGGGTGTATGAAGTTATCAAAATCTACGAAGGGGAGCCGTTTGAAATCGACACCCACCTGGTCCGGCTTGCGCGCAGCCTTGCCGAAGTCAAGATGAAAGAGTTCGATGTCATGCAGCTGGAAGGCGTATGCCGTACACTGATTGAAAAAAACGATCTTACAGGCAGAGATGCTTCCTGCTATATCCAGATCACAAGGGGCGCAGCCGTAAGGAAACACCCGTTCCCCCCCCGGGAGACGAAACTCACCGTTTACATGGCTGTAACCCCGTATGAAGGAGACAAACGGAAAAAGGAGCAGGGAGTAAACGTGATTCTCCGGCCGGATATCCGCTGGAACCGGTGTGATATCAAAAGCGTCTCCCTTTTGCCCAATGTGCTTGCCTGCGAGGAGGCCAATGCGGAAGAGGCGGAAGAGATTTTATTCGTCAGGGACGGGGCTGTCACCGAAGGCTCCCATACCAATTTCTGCGCCGTGTTCGACAATGTGCTGCACACCCACCCGGAAGGCCCGAACATCCTGCCCAGCGTCACACGGGACGTGGTGCTCCGGCTCTGCAGCCGGGTCGGGATTGAAACCAAGCTGTATCCCGTTCTGGAATCCAGACTGGAGAAGGCTGATGAAATGATGATCCTCGGGACCCACACCGAAATCACGCCGGTGGTCCGGTACAACGGCAAACCGGTCCGGGACGGAAAGCCGGGACCGGTCACCCGGAAACTCCAGGAAGCGTTTACCGCACTTACACGGAACCGTTGAGGAAGTTTTTCAGGACATAGTGGAGAATCCCGCCGCTTTTGTAGTACGCCGCCTCCATTTTTGTATCGAGCCGGGTCTCCACTTCAAATTCAACGACTTCTCCCCCCGGTTTGCGGGCGGTTGCCTGCAGCCGTTTTCCCGGGCTGATATCGGAGAGGCCGAAAATGTCAAACACCTCATCTCCTTCAAGACCAATTGTGCCGGCATCCTGGCCCTGGACAAATACCAGCGGCAACACCCCCATGCCCACCAGGTTGTTCCTGTGGATCCTTTCAAACGAGACGGCGATCACGGCCCGGATGCCCAGAAGACTCGTACCTTTGGCAGCCCAGTCCCGGGACGATCCGGTGCCGTATTCTTTTCCGGCGAGCACGATCAGAGGAACCGATTCCTTCTGGTACGCCACGGCTGCATCATACACGTACCGTTCCTCTGACCCGGGAAATTTTTTGGTAACTCCTCCCTGTTGAGCAACAAGCATGTTCCGGATGCGGATATTGGCAAAAGTCCCGCGCGTCATGACCTGGTGGTTCCCTCTCCTCGAACCGTAGGTATTAAAATTTTCCATTTTGACCTGATTTTCCACAAGGTATTGCCCTGCCGGATATTGGGCAGGGATTTCCCCTGCCGGCGAAATATGGTCGGTGGTCACCGAGTCCCCCAGCGCCAGAAGGGCTCTTGCCCCCCGGATATCCCCGGAGTCTCTTCCGGATTCGGCGATGGAATCGAAAAACATAGGTTTCCGGATGTAAAGGGAATCCGGATCCCAGTCAAACGTGGTACTCTTTTCCACATTCAGATCGTGCCACAGCCGATCCCCCTGGAAAATTTTGGCATACTCGGTCTCAAAGAACTGTTCCTTGACATGCTGCTTCACATACGAGTCGATTTCTTCGGCAGGCGGCCAGATGTCGGCCAGATAAACCGGCTTTCCGTTAAAATCCTCTCCCAGCGGCTCTTTTTCAAAATCCGTATCGATCCGCCCGGCAAGCGCAAACGCCACCACCAGCATGGGAGACATCAGGTAGTTGCTCTTGACAAGCTGATGGATCCGGGCCTCGAAATTCCGATTGCCGGAAAGAACGGAGGCCGCGTTAAGATCTTTTTTTACTATTGCCTCGGCAACCGCGTCATCCAGTGGTCCACTGTTGCCGATACAGGTGGTACAGCCGAACCCGGTGTTATGAAATCCCAGTTTTTCAAGGGGCTCCATGAGGGAGGCATCTTCCAGGTAATCGATCACCACCTTGGAGCCCGGTGCAAGGGAGGTCTTCACATAATCGGGCACGGCAAGGCCTTTCTCCGATGCGTTTCTTGCAAGGAGGCCCGCCCCCATCATCACGGTGGGGTTGGAGGTGTTTGTGCAGGAGGTGATGGCGGCGATTACCACCGAACCGTCCCTGAGACCGTCACTGCCTGAAGCGTTCGTTTCGTTTACAAGCCCGGCCCGCCGGGCTCCTGCATCGGAAAGGGCGATCCGGTCCTGGGGCCGTGCAGGCCCGGCAATCGACGGTTCCACTTTGGAAAGATCCACATCAATGACCCTCGAAAAATTCAAATCTTCGTTCCCTGCGGCCATAAACCCGCAGTGTTCGGCATACGCATTGACCCGCACGGCCTCTTCTTTTCGGTTGGTCTTTTCCAGGTACGCCACGGTCCGGTCATCAATGGGAAAGAACGCGGATGTGGCCCCGAATTCAGGAGACATGTTGGAAATCGTGGCCCGGTCCGTGAGCGACAGGCCGGAAAGCCCCGGACCTGTAAACTCGACAATTTTATCCACAACCCCGACCTCTCTGAGAATCCGGGTAATGGTGAGCACGAGATCCGTGGCGGTGACGTTTTCCGAAAGCTTCCCGGAAAGCCTCACCCCGACGATTTCAGGAAGGTTCATGTAATAGGGCTGGCCCAGCATCACTGCTTCCGCTTCGATACCGCCGACTCCCCACCCGAGCACCCCGATGCCGTTGATCATGGTGGTGTGGGAATCCGTTCCGATCAACGTGTCCGGAAAAGCGATTTTCCCGCCGTTGAAATTTTTCACCGACACCACATCGGCAAGATACTCGAGATTCACCTGATGACAGATCCCGGATCCCGGCGGGACCACGCGGAGATTGTCAAAACTCTTTTGCGCCCATTTCAACACCCGGTACCGCTCGCTGTTACGCTCATACTCCTTTTTCACGTTCAGATCGAAGGCATCTTTTCTCCGAAAATAATCCACCTGCACCGAATGGTCCACCACAAGATCCGTCGGCACCACCGGGTTGATCCGTTCCGGATCCAAGCCGGCATCCGCCATGGCGTCCCGCATGGCGGCAAGGTCCACAATGCCCGGAACCCCGGTGAAATCCTGCATCAGCACACGCGCGGGGAAATACGGAACCAATACGGCCCCGTCGCTCTTTTCCGAAGTGTAAAATGCTGCACAGGCCCTGGCATCGGCCTGGGACACATAACCGGTATCCATGTGACGGATCAGGTTTTCGAGTATCACACGTGCGGAAAACGGCAACCGCTCGGGCGTATCTGCAATACTGTCCGGCAGACGGTGGATACGAACCGCCTCGTATGTGGAACCGTTTGCCGCAAAAGAACTTGTATAGTCGGAAAAAGCCATATTGTACGCTCCCTGAAATCTGGATTCTTTTATTGATATTTCCTTTAAAAGCTATTACTATAAAATTCATGGATGAATAAAACAAGTCACAATATGAGATTTTTGCCATGCGACATTATTTCTTGACCGCACTTTTTCTGACAACAATCCTTTTATCACCGGCTCAGACCGCACAGGCCGCGGACGCCAACGAGGCGAAACAGCCTCCTTCCCCCAACTGGACTCACCCGAAAATGCGGAAACATTACAAGGGATATGACAAGATCAAGGACAAACAATCAGCCGGGTGGCAGTACAAAACAAACCGGCAGGGAGGGAATGTCAGAGGCGGCGGAACCACGGAATACGAGGATTACAGGCCGTTTTACCAGCCTTACCCGGTAAAAGGAGACAAACGGAATAACAGGAACAAAAGATGACCGGCTCTTCCGGTGCCCTATCAAACAAATGTCAATTTTAGTTGACAAACCGAGCTGAAAATCATACCGATCCCCCATTGAAACATTACGGCATATCCCTTAATAAAAGGCTTTTTGCACTGTTGCGGCCGTGCCGTTCGCTATGGCATGATGATTGCTCTTGTTGTAGATAACACAAAACCGCAATCCAAAAAAGGAGGGCCTTTATGAACACCTTTTTCAACCTGATACAGGAAGTGCAGAAAAAGGACAGATGCCACAAGTGCGGCGGCTGTGTCACTTTCTGCTCCGCCATCAATTACGGGGCGCTCGCTCTTGACGAAGAAGGCAAGCCTTTTTACAAGGACATTGAAAAATGTATCGAATGCGGCATCTGCTACATGATCTGCCCGGAAACCCATGAACTGGATGAAGAGATCAGGAAAAAGACCGAATGGAGTTCGCCGGCCGGACGGATCATCAGCACGTCGGTTGCCCGGGCAAAGGATTTGATCATACGGGAGAACGGAACCGACGGGGGTGTCGTCACCGCCATACTGCTCCATCTTTTTGATACGGGAAGAATCAACGGGGCGGTGGTTTCCAAAACCACGGAAAAGGGAAGAATCCCATGGCTGGCAACGACCCGCGAAGAGATCATGGACTCGGCCGGCTCCCACTTTGACCACTCCCAGGGAATGCCGGCGTTTGCCGACACCTACTCCACCTTTTCCCCGTCCGTAAAGGCGCTCAAGGAATTGAGAAAAGAAGGGGTCGAAAAGATCGCTTTTGTGGGAACTCCCTGTCAGATCAACACCATCCGTAAAATGCAGGTTCTGGGTGTGGTGCCCTCGGACACTATTCAGTTCTGTTTCGGACTGTTCTGCTCGGGCAACTATATCTTTACAGGCAGCCGGATCAAACAGATCGAGGAAAAATTCAATTTCCGTCTCGAAGATGTGGAGAAAATCAATATAAAAGAAAATTTTCTTTTCAACCTCTCCACGGGAGAACAAAGAGAGGTGCCGCTCGAAGACATGCAGCAGGTAAAGCGGACAGCCTGTTCTTTCTGTGAAGATTTTCCAGCCGAATATGCCGACATCTCCTTCGGCGGCCTTGGAGCCGATCACGGCTGGACCACCGTAATCACCCGGACGCCTCTTGGCAGGGCCGTTCTGGCGGACGCCTCTGAAAAAGTGCTGGAACACTTCGATTATAAGCACAACCCTTTGTACGCCACCCAGGCGGAAGACCACATGATACAGGCAAGCAGAAACAAGCGGACTGCCGCACGGGAGATGATGGATCTGCTTGATAAAAAAGGGATCAATGTGATAATGTAGCCTGCATGAAAGTGATCAAAATCGGCGGCGGATGTTTTAAGGATGAAGAAGCTGCCTGCCATATCGTGGATCTGATTGAAGACAGGGGCGAAGGGAACATTTTTGTTCTCTCCGCCTTTTCCGGTGTCACCGACCTCATCGTTTCCGGCATTGAAACCGCACTTGAGAGCGAAGACGGAATATTTCCGCTGATCGAAGAGCTTTCAGGGCGGCATCACGCTTTTGCAGAACGGCTGATCTGCAGGGGACCCGAACTGGAAAGACAGAAAGCTGAACTTTCGGAGACCATAAAAAAAATCGAGCGGTTTTATTTCGGGATCAACTTCACCCGGGAAGCCACCCCCAGGATGCGGGACATCCTGTCCAGTTTCGGCGAGCGTCTTTCCGCGTCGATTGTCACGGCAAGCCTCAAAAGCCGCGGCAAAAAGGCGGTATGTATTTATCCCCACAAAGCCGGACTGATGACGGACGGAAAATACTCGGACGCAACCGCCCGGATCAAAAAAACCGCTGAAAACCTGAAACCGGTTGTCGGACCGCGGATTTTTAACAACGAAATCATCTTTATTCCCGGATTTTACGGAATCAGCGAGACAGGAGAGATCACCACCTTCGGCAGAGGCGGAAGCGACTACTCGGCCGCGGCTGTCGCCGCCGCACTTCAGGCGGATATCCTCGAGATCTGGAAGGATACGGAAGGTTTCATGACAGCCGATCCGGACAACATCGACGAGCCGAAACTCATTCCCCGCCTGAACTACATGGAAGCGGCGGAGCTCGCCTACACCGGTGCCGGCATTCTTCACCCGAGGACGGTTGAGCCGGTTCGAAAATCAAAAATCGATATCGCCATCAAAAATACATACAACCCGGATGCCGAAGGCAGCCTGATCAAAAGTTCCGGCGGCAAATCCCGGACCGTGATCAAGAGCGTTTCCTACACCCGGGATATCGCCGTTCTGAAAATCCATGCTTCGGGAATCGGTGCAAGGCCGGGGATTCTTTCCGCCATTACGGAAAGCCTTTCCAACAAAGACATCAACATCAAATCGGTCCTGACCTCCCAGACCTGCATCAGCCTGCTTGTATCGAAAAAAGATATCGACGCAACCCAGGCCGAAATCCGGAAAATCAAACCGCGGCCCTACAGGCGCACCGAAAAAAAACGGAATCTCGCCCTGGTCAGTATCGTGGGAGAAGGACTGCATCACCACAAAGGCATTGCTGCCAAATGTTTTACCGCCGTGTCAGAGGTGAACGTCAATATTGAGATGATTTCTTTCGGAACTTCCAATGCAGCGCTTTACTTTCTGGTCAGTGGAAAAGACCTGGACAAGACCATCAAAGCGCTCCATTCCATATTTTTTGAAACCGAGTCAGACGGATAGCTCCATGGTTTTTATCCCAGAAGAGTCCCGGATGATTTCCGCTTTGATTTTGATATACTTTTGCCCACAAGCCATCCCAGAAACAGAATACCGGCACCTGTGAGAAACCACTTGATCATGCCGGTTTTCAAAAGGTCCCTGTTCTTTTTTTCCAACACCTCAAGCTTTTGCGAGAGGGATTCGGTCTTTTCCTTCAAGCGCTTGTTTTCCTTGAAAGCCTGCGTCACATTCTCGGATTTTTCCACAAGTTCGTTGTAGTTCTTTTCCACCCGGGCAAGTTTTGATTCAGCTTCTTTCTTTTCAGTTTTCACCGTTTCAAGTTCCGCCTCAAAATTCTTTATCTTTTTTTCGTATTGTTCCTTCAATTTCCGGATTTTCTTTTCAAGCGGTTCTTTTTTCCCGGACAGTGCCTTGACCCTGGCCCGCAGATCTTCCACCTGCGTTTCAAGTTTTGCAATCGTCCGGGATTTGGGGGGCTCAAACGTAATATACTGAGACTGCACCCAGCCGGTGGTCCCGTCTTCCAGCCGAACCCGTGCATATGGGTCCTGTCTTTCCAGGATATACACCGGGGTATCACTCCGTATGGTACGGATGACATTGTAGTCCCTTCCCGGACCTTTTCTCACCGTCAAAAGCAGCATATCAGAGACATACCCTTTCTCTTCCTCCTTTTGCTGCTGTGCCGATACCTCGAGCACGGCCCCGGCAAATATGAAAACCGACAGAATTACGATGGCAACTTTCTTCATATAATATGTTCTCTCCTTTTTTTTATGCTTTTTCATAACAGCAATACAGTTTTTTTACAATACCCGAAGGGGGTAAAATTGAAAAACTACTTGCAATTAAACCGCTCAGACGTTATCAATTAGTCACGCTTTTTATAAGAAACTTGAAACAAGAAACTTGAAACAAGAGACAAGAAGCTTTTGCGTTCAAGTTTCATTGTTTGTTGTGATGTAGAGCGTCATGGCCGTTATATGAAAGCAGTCAGCAATCAGGTTATAGGTTTTAGCTGCCGCCTGATATCCAACACCTGATACCCGGATCGACAGCTTATGCTTTCATCATTTGTTGCGGCCGCTCAGGCCATGAATGTTTATTAGGAAAAACAAGATCGATATGCTACTTAAGACCGAAAGAAAAAAAATCGTCGAGTACGGCCGCAAAATGCTGGAATCCGGCCTGACCACCGGCACAGGCGGGAACATCAGCATTTTCAACCGTGAAGCCGGGCTGATGGCGGTCACCCCGAGCTCGGTGGCGTACACAAAACTAACCCCGGAAAATGTCCTGGTCGTTCACCCGGATGGGACCGTGGCGGAAGGCTCCATGAAGCCTTCCAGCGAAACGGGTTTTCACCTGGCCCTCTATGCCGGCCGGCCTGATATCGGCTCCGTGGTTCATACCCACTCCGCATACGCGGCGACCTATGCCTGCTTACGCAGGGAAATCCCGGCTGTTCACTACCTTGTGGGGTTTGCCGGGAAAAAGGTTCCGGTCGCCCCTTATGCCACTTACGGATCAGAAGAGCTCTCGAACCATATCATCTCTTCCATCGGACAGTACAATGCGGTTCTCCTGGCCAACCACGGCCTGGTCTCCGTCGGCGCCACTGTGGAAAGAGCCTTTAATACGGCGGAGGAGATCGAGCTTGTGGCACGGATCTGCTACCAGGCGGAATGTATAGGCACGCCGGTTGTTCTGCCGGACGATGAAATGGAACGGGTAATGGAAAAGTTCAAAACCTATGGACAGGCGAGTGATAAGTGATAAAAGATAAAAATTCCACCCGGCATCTGTGCCTTTCCAACATCTTAAACGGTCTGGCAGAGGGGCTTTCCAAGTTCTCAAATCCGAGCCGCGTGGCTGTGATCTACCAGCCCACCGTACGGGAGCCGCTGCAGATCTTCGATCCCCAGAATATCCTCAAAGGCCATGAAACCAGGATCAAGGAAGTCTATCTGGAGGATTTTTCCGGATGGAAACAGTCGATTGTCGATCGCATTGAAAAACAGACCAAGGGATTTCTGATTCCGGTTGACGAGCTTTCCCTTGCCGGACTGATCAGCTACGGTGCATGCGGTGAATCCTTTTTCTACCAGATGTGGCTCACCGACCACCATCCGGACATATGTTCGGTGGAACCCACCAGGAAATGGCTTGAACATGCAGCCTGGCTTTTATCCGCTGATTATTTTTCCGACCGGGTGATTATCAATTCTTCCGGCTACGTTTTGAAAAACTACTCTCTGCAGGCCATTGCAGACCATATTGTCGACCGGAAGGATTATCTTCAGTTCTGCACCTCCACCATGCTGATCCCTCCCATTCTGAACACGATCCTGGACATATCCAAAACAAGGGAGGAAGGGGCGCTCCCTAAAGGAGACCTTTTCTTTGTCGACCCGGAGAGTGTAAAACATCTTTCATTTCTGACGCGAATCCAGCGCCATGAACAACCCGTACTGACCAGTGTCAAGCATATCAGGAAACTGCTCCTTGCTGTGGAAGATTCCCCCCGCAAGCTGGTATCGGACGGCTGCACCATCATCGGCATATCTGACATGCAGGTTCCCGAACATGCGGTTTCAGCCGAATTCAAAGGAGATCACGGCTTTTTGAAAATAGGCTCCGAACTTGTCTGCAGTTTCTGTGACGGCAATTTTCATTCCACCACAAGAAGAGCCAAAATGGTCGAACTCGAAGAACTGCTGCTGGATTCCGACCTCTCCACGGAAAATTCAACCATCCTTTTCCAGATTATATCGGAACTCGTCCACCATGCCGAGATGAACCGCCACGGGTGCACGCTGGTCATTGATCTGAACGAAACGCCGGTGAAACTCACCGGACATGTCCTGGACCCGCCGCTGAACCTGCTGGACCCGAACCACATCGACCTTGCCTGTTCTCTGACCAAGATCGACGGTGCGGTTCACATCACCCGAAACCTGTTCATCAACGGATTTGCCTGTCTTTTGGACGGTAAAACCACCAACTGGGAAAACCTGGCAAGGGGAGCGCGATACAACTCCGCGCTTCGATTCTCGTGTGAACACGAAGATGTGATTGTCGTTGTGGTTTCCGCTGACAGGCCGGTCTCCATCATTTACTGCGGAATCGAAATGAGTGCATACAGTGTATGGAAACCGATCCACGGATATATGCCCGTGCCGGTTCCCCTCAAAACCTATTTGAACGGAGCGATGAAATGACAGACGAGCACCCGCATCCAGAACACCACCATGACCATGACGTAAACGGTGAACTTTCCTTTGAAGAAAAACTCACCCGGCTGTTTGAGCACTGGCTCGACCATAACGAAAGCCACAAGGCAAACTATCTTTCATGGGCGGACAAGGCTTCTGAAAACAACATGCCGGAAACAGCCGCCGGTCTCAAAGAGGCGGCCGCACTGTCCGGCATGATCAATGAAAAGATTAAAAAGGCGCTGAAGTCCCTTAATCAGTAGCGGTCAGCACTTCGGCCACCCGCTCCACGGCCCAGTCGATCTCTTCCTTTGTGATGACCAGAGGCGGGGCGAACCGGATGACGTGATCATGGGTTTCCTTGCACAAAAGTCCTTTTTCCCTGAGTTTTTCACAGAAGGGACGGGCTCCGCCGAGTTCGTGTTTCAGCTCCACGCCGATTAAAAGCCCCCTGCCCCTGACTTCCTTGACATGGGGACTGTCAATGGCCTGGAGCCGTTCCTTGAAGTACGCACCGAGATCCCTGGCGTTTTCCACCAGGTTCTCGTCCACAAGCACTTTCAAGGCTTCCCTTGCCACCGCGCATGCCAAGGGGTTGCCGCCGAACGTGCTCCCGTGCTCACCGGGCATGAACACCCCGAGCACATCCTCGTTTGACAGTACTGCGGAAACCGGATAGCAACCACCGGAAAGGGCCTTGCCGATCAGGGTGACATCGGATTCCACCCCTTCATGCTCTTCAGCGAAAAATTTGCCGGTCCGGCCGAGCCCGGTCTGGATTTCATCAAACACCAGGGCCACCCGGTTGTCCGTACAGATCCGTCTCACATCCTTGAGATACCCCTCCGGCGGCACGATCACCCCGGCTTCTCCCTGGATCGGCTCCACCATGAACCCCACGGTATTCTCGGTGATGGCGTCTTCAAGGGCTTTGGCATCCCCGAACGGGACCGCCTTGAACCCCGGTGTAAACGGTCCGAACCCGTCCTTGTACTTCTCTTCCGTGCTGAAACCGATAATGGTCAGTGTCCTGCCGTGGAAATTGTCGTTGCAGACAATGATTTCCGCCTTGCCTTCCGGTACGCCCTTGACCTTGTACCCCCATTTCCGGACCGCCTTGATCACGGTTTCCACGGCTTCGGCTCCGCTGTTCATGGGAAGGACCATGTGGGAGTTGGTGAGCTCGCAGATCTCCTTGTAAAAATGGGCAAGCTGGTTGTTCCGAAACGCCCTTGAAGTGATGCAGAGTTTTTCCGCCTGCTCTTTGAGTTTGCCCACGATCCGCTTGTTGCAGTGACCCTGGTTGACCGCGGAATAGGCAGCCAGGCAGTCGAGATACTTGTTGCCTTCCACATCCCATACCCAGACCCCCTCGCCTCTTTCGATGACGACGTCCAGGGGTTTGTAGTTTTTTGCACCGTACTTGTTTTCGATTTCTATATAGTCCTGCGTGTTCATACCATTACTCCAATCATTAATAAATTTTCATAAAATACCGTATCACAATCCCCTGCCCTTTTCAATTTCAACAGCGGAAACGTTTCTCTTGCCGTTTCTCAAAAGCTGGGAGATGAGCATGCCCGCCATCATGAGGGCACAGCCCGTAATGGATCGGGTCGACATGATTTCATTGAGAATCATCCAGCCGCCCAAAGCGGCGAACAGGGACTCAAGGCTCAGTATGATGGCGGCATGGGACGGATGGCTGTTTTTCTGTCCGTAAATCTGAAGGGTATAGGCGATTCCCACGGAAAAAACACCCCCGTAAATAATCGGTATCGCCGCCATGAGCACACCGTCCAGGGTTATGGTTTCAAATAAAAGCGCCACCGCCATGGAGACGGCCGAACACGCGATGCACTGGATAAAGGCAAGGTCCGCCGTATGAAACCGGTTGGAAAGGTCATCGATGACCATCACGTGGGCGGCGAAACAAAGGGCGCACAAAAGCACGAGAAAGTCCCCGAAGCTGATGGTGAAATCCTGATTCACGCTCAGAAGATACATCCCGGCCGCTGCCAGGACCGCACCGATCCATGTGTTCAGACCGGTCCGGTTTCTTTTGAGAATCATCCCCAGGATCGGCACCAGGATCACATACAGACCCGTGATGAATCCGGCTTTTCCGGCAGTGGTGTACACCAGCCCCACCTGCTGGAAGGAAATGCCGCCAAAGAGGAAGATGGAGGCAAACAGCCCGTTTTTCAGAAGCTCGATCCGTGTGTATTCCATGCGGCCGGACACGGAGGGGCGGGTTTTGCCCCTCAGAGCTACCAGAAACGGGGTCAAAGACAGCGCTCCTAAAAAAAAGCGGATCCCGTTGAATGTGAAAGGACCCACATACTCCATGCCCGCCCTCTGGGCCACAAAGGCAAGGCCCCATATCACCGCAACCAGTAAAAGTATAGATTCCGATTTCAATGTCTCTTTTTTCATGATATGAATCCCGAAGTCTGATAAAAAACATTACTTTTAATATTTACAAAACACGGAAGTCAAGACAAATTACAAGAAACTTGAAACAAGAGACTTGAGACAAGAAACAAGAAACAAGGATAGGATAGGCTTCATTCAAGTTTAATGGTTTGTTGTGATGCTGTGCATCATGGCTGTTATATGAAAGTCAGCGCCATCTTCCCGGCACTTTCATGATTCGTTGTGTCCAAAAAAGACATGGGGATTATATAAAATATGGCATTTCATCCAGAGGAAATACGGAAAACCGCAGGACAGAAAATCATGGCCGGGTTTGACGGAACGGAATTCAACCCGGACATCGAATATCTCATCAAAGAACTCCATGTGGGCGGGCTTATTCTGTTTCGAAGAAACGTGGAATCCCCGGATCAGCTGACAGAACTTTGTCGGAAGATCAAGGACTGTGCAAGGGAAAACGGTTTTCCTCCGGTCTTTATTTCCATCGACCAGGAAGGCGGGCCGGTTGCCCGGCTCAAGGAACCGTTCACGGTGTTCCCGGGCAACCCTTTCATAAAAACGGAGGAACAGGCAGACCAGTATGCCCGTACGGTTTCAGGGGAACTCAAAAGCATCGGCGTCAACATGAACCTTGCCCCTGTGCTCGATGTGGTCGGGGATATCAAGGACAGTGTCATGAAAGAAAGGGCTTTTGAAAAAGACACGGCAACGGTTTCAAGGCTGGGGAAGCGAGTCATCACCGGAATGCAGCAAAACGGGATCATGGCGGTGGGAAAACACTTTCCCGGCATCGGACGTTCGTCTGTTGATTCCCATTTTGATCTGCCGGTGGTGGATGCCGCCCCTGAATCGATCTTCTCCCGGGATCTGCCGCCGTTCAGGGAAGCTGTAAAAGCAGGGGCGGCCGGCATCATGCCCGGCCACATCCTGTATCCGCAACTGGACCCTCACTGGCAGGCCAGTCTCTCCGAGATCATCATCAAGGAACTTTTGCGGGAAAATTTAGGCTATAACGGCCTTGTGATCACGGATGACCTGGACATGAAGGCCGTGACCCATGATATAGACACCTGCGCCGAACGGATACTCCGATCAGACACGGACATCGCACTGATATGCCACCCGGGCCCGGATATCGAAAAGATGTTCCGCTCGTTTTGCAGCCTGATGCAATCGAATGACGCATATGAACAAGCCGGCCGTGCATCAGAGGCAAGGATTCTCGCATTAAAGAAAACGTATCTGAAGTTCTGAATCGATCTGTTTTCAGATCCGGTTTCTGGAAAACACGTCATCAGAAACAGAGCAGACATCCCCGTCCGCAATCTGCCGGAATCCCCGTGCCGCGATCATGGCGGCATTGTCCCCGCAGTACTCCTTGGCCGGCACATGAACGGTGATCCCGGATTGCCCCGCACGCAGCGAAAGCTCTTTGCAGAATGTCGAATTTGCGGCAACGCCTCCGGTGACAGCCACGTTCGTGCACGCTTTTTCCGTACAGGCAAAGAGCAGCTTGCCGATCAGGACATCACAGACCGCCGCCTGGAACCCTGCGGCAATATGGTGTAAAGACTCTTTAGACCTGTCGGGATTTTCGGCAAGATACCGGCCGACTGCTGATTTGAGCCCGCTGAAGCTGAAATCGAAACTCCCTTTTTCCAGAAAAGTCCGGGGGAAATCGATTCGATCGCTCTTTCCTTTCCGTGCCATGGATTCGATTACCGGACCGCCCGGGTAGCCGAGCCCCACCATCTTGGAGACCTTGTCAAAGGCCTCTCCCACGGCGTCGTCCCGGGTCTGACCCATGAGCTCGAACCGGCTGTATGACTGAACGTGATAGATATTGGTGTGTCCGCCGGACGCCACAAGGGCGATGAACGGAAAAGGCGGCGGTGTATCGCACAAAAAGGAGGAATAGATATGTCCCTCGATATGATTGACCCCGGCCATGGGGATATTCGCCGCATAAGCGAATGCTTTGGCAAAGGAAAACCCCACCAGCAACGATCCGATCAACCCAGGCCCCCTTGTGGCGGCCACGGCGTCAATCATGTCCACTGAAACACCGGCCTCTGCCATTGCAGTTTCCGTCACCCCGGAGATGGCGTCGATGTGAAGTCTGGAGGCGATTTCCGGCACCACGCCGCCGTACCGGGAATGAGCATCGGCCTGGGAAGCGATTACGCTGGAAAGAACATGCCGGCCGTCTTCTACAACAGAAGCTGCTGTTTCATCACACGAGGTTTCAATGCCCAGTACGATCATCAAGGATGTATCAGGCCCATTCCGCCTGTCTTTCCGATCCGTTTCTGGAGACGATCTCACCGATGGGCCAGGATTTCTCTCCCATGGCGGAGAGCCGGTCCGTAATTTCCTGCACATAATTGGAAGGCACGGCAAGAACCATTCCGATCCCGTTGTTGAACGTTCGGGTCATCTCCTCGTCCGACACGCCCCCTTCCCGCTTGAGAACCTGAAAAACGGGCGGAACTTCCCAGCTTCCCTTCTGAAGCCGGGCTTTACACGCCGAAGGCAGGACACGGATCAGGTTGTCCTCCAGGCCGCCGCCGGTGATATGCGCAATCCCGTGGACCGGAAGATCCCGCAGAAGGTTCCGGACAGACGAGACATAGATCCGGGTGGGTTTCAAAAGCTCCTCTCCGAGCGTGCACCCGAATTCGGCAATTTCGGTGTCCGGCGTATACCCGCATTTTTCAAAAAAGATCTTTCTGACAAGAGAGAACCCGTTGCTGTGAAGCCCGCTGGAAGCGATACCGATCAGGTGATGCCCGTTTCGGATACAGGCGCCGTCAATGATTCTGTCATTGTCCACAAGCCCGACTGCGAACCCGGAGATGTCATACTCCTTGTCGCTGTACATACCCGGCATTTCCGCGGTCTCTCCGCCGATCAGCGCGCATCCGGCCTCGTTGCAGCCCGTGGCCACTCCCTGGACGATCCGTTCCGCGGTAGCATTGTCCAGACATCCCATTGCCAGATAATCCAGGAAGAACAGAGGCTTTGCCCCCTGCACCAGGATGTCGTTCACACACATGGCCACCAGGTCGATCCCGATGGTATCGTGCCGGTCCGCCAGAAACGCGATTTTCAACTTGGTCCCAACCCCGTCGGTGGCACTGACCAGCACCGGGTTGGGGGTATTGGAAAGATTCAGGGAGTAAAGCCCCCCGAAACCGCCGATCTCTCCCATCACACCGGACCTCGGCGTGCCTTTGGCAATTTTCTTGATTTTCTCTACCAGCCTGTCCGCCTTGTCGATATCCACACCGGAACCTGAATATGTCATGGACCCGTTCATTTATATGCCTTTCCCCTTTGGTTTAATCCTTCATGATTCTGTTCAATTAAGCAATATACAATACGATTTCAACCCGAAAAAGTCAAAACCTTTTTGACAACGCCGCGTTTCTATTGTATTACTTTAGCTTGTTTACCAGACTATAAAGATGGATGGAATATGAAACAGATCAACATCGGAATACTCGGTTGCGGCGTCGTCGGAACCGGAGTGGCAAAACTGCTCCTGGGCAAAAAGGAACTCTTGAGTTCCCGGACCGGCGCTTTTCTCCATCTCAAGCGGGTGGCTGATCCGGACACACAAAGAGACAGGGACGTGAATTTTGATGAAGGCGTTCTGGTGCCGGATGCAAAACAGGTGCTGGAAGACCCGGATATCGATATCGTGGTGGAGCTGATCGGCGGCAAAGGAGTGGCAAGGGAATACACCATACGGGCGCTGGAAAAAGGAAAGCACGTGGTCACGGCCAACAAGGCGCTTCTTTCCGCTCACGGCAACGAGATCGTGAAAGTGGCCCGGACAGGCCAGGTGGACCTGGCATTCGAGGCGAGTGTCGGCGGGTGCATGCCCATCATCAAAACCATGCGGGAATCGTTGATCGCCAACAACATCCGGTCCATGTTTGCCATTCTCAACGGCACATGCAACTACATCCTCACCCGGATCTCCAAACACGGGGATTCTTTTGAAAAAGCCTTGAAGACGGCCCAGGAAAAAGGGTTTGCAGAGGCCGAACCCTCCCTTGACATCGACGGACACGATTCCGCTCACAAACTGGCCATCCTCAACTCCCTGGCCCACGGCATCGACATCAATCTCGATGACATTCACGTGGAGGGAATCAGCCGTATAAAACCCATTGACATCCGGTTTGCCGCCAACTTCGGGTATGACATCAAGCTTCTGGCCATCAGCAAGTCCCGCGGAGAAAAGGTGGAGGCACGGGTTCATCCCACCATGATTCCCCTTTCCAACCCGCTGGCCCATGTGACCGGGGTCATGAACGCAGTGGCCATTGATGCGGACGAAACCGGCCCGACCATGCTGTACGGCCACGGGGCCGGCATGATGCCCACCGCCAGCGCCGTGGTCAGCGACATTGCCGACATCGCCAGGAACCTCATCGTCTCCACCAAAAGACGGGTACCGATCCTGGGGTACCCGGAAGACAACATCAAGAAAGCCGACATCCTTCCCATGAAGGACCTGTACACCCGGTATTATATCCGGTGTGCGGCCGTGGACAATCCCGGCGTGCTGTCCAAAATTTCCGGAATCCTGGGGGAGCTCGGCATCAGTATCGAATCCGTCCACCAGAAAGGCAAGAACGCCAATGATGCCGTGCCGGTGGTCATGATCACCCACAAGGCAAAAGAGGAAAACGTCACCCGGGCCATCGACAGAATCTCGGCCCTGGATTCCATCCCGGACAAGCCGGTCCTGATCCGGATCGAAGACAACAACAGCCAGGAGTAATCCATGAAACTTTTCTGTGCAGACCTTGAAGGGGTATTCATCCCGGAAATCTGGATCGCAGTGGCCCGGAAAACCGGAATAGAGGAACTCAAGCTGACCACGCGGGACATCAGCGACTATGACGAACTCATGACCAAAAGACTTTCCCTGATGGCGGAACACGGCCTTACCATCCACGACATTCAGTCCGTGATCGCCGGAATGGACCCCCTTGAAGAGGCGCTTGAGACTTTGCGATGGATCCGGGAACGCGCCCAGATCATTATCCTTTCTGACACGTTTGAAGAGTTTGCAAGGCCCATGATGAAAAAGCTCGAATACCCCACCCTGCTGTGTCACAACCTCACAATCGACGAAGCCGGGAGGATCACCGGATACAACATCCGGCAGCACGAGCAGAAAAAGCATGCGGTCCGGGCGTTTCAGAGTCTGAACTATGAAGTGACGGCTTTCGGGGACTCGTACAACGATACGGGCATGTTGCTCCAGGCGGACAAGGGGTTTCTTTTCAGCCCGCCGGACAATGTGGCGGCCGATTTCCCCCAGCTCCCGGTGGCCAAAGATTACAACGACGTTAAACAGATGATTGATGCCTGCCTGTAAGCCATGACATTTGATATCTCAGCATTCAAAAAACTGAACATCCTCGTTGTCGGGGATTTGATGATTGACGAGTATGTCTGGGGAGATGTGGACCGGATCTCCCCGGAAGCTCCGGTGCCGGTGGTCCGGGTAAACCGGGAGAACTTCACCCTGGGCGGAGCCGGGAATGTCATCAACAACATCGTATCCATGGGAGCATCCGTTTCCGTCATCGGGACCGCCGGAACCGGAAAAACAGGCAAACAGCTTCTGGCCAAGCTTGGTGAACTGGGTGTGGAAACCGACGGCATCGTGAGCGAACCCTACCGTCCCACCACGAGAAAAACCCGGATCATCGCTTCCAGCCAGCAGGTTTTGAGAATCGACAGGGAAACCAAGGAAAGTGTCAGTGCAGACACGTTTGACCGGATCCTGAACCTGCTGGAAAAAAAGACTGCATCAGCCGATCTGGTGATCATCTCGGATTACAGCAAGGGCCTTGTCACAAAAGAGCTGGTGGCGTCCGTATCCGATCTTGCAAAAAAGAACGGCATTTTCTGTCTGGCAGACCCCAAAGGCATGAACTTTTTAAAATACGAAAACGTGCACGTCCTCACCCCGAACCGGAAGGAAACCGCCCTTGCGTCGGGAATGGAGATCAACACCATCGATGACCTGATCCCTGCAGGAGAAAAAATCCTTGAATCGGCCCGGCTGGAAAAACTGCTGGTGACCTGCGGAAAAGACGGGATGCTGCTTTTTGAAAACGATCAGTCTCCGTACCGGATCCAGTCCATGGCCAGACAGGTGTTTGATGTATCCGGGGCCGGAGATACCGTAATATCCATCCTGGGGCTCTGTCTTGCAGCAGGCGCATCCTTCCGGCAGAGCGCGGAGGTGGCCAATGCCGCCGCCGGTATCGTGGTCGGCAAAGTGGGTACCGCCACCGCCACAGTGGAGGAACTGGCCGAGGCTCTGAAATCGAATCCTGTATAGACTGAGAAAGGAAACGAAAATGAACGCTGTCATAGATTTTGAAAAAATCACAGAGATTCTGCCGGAAGTCATTATCGTGCTGGACAGGGATCTCAATATCGTATGGGCCAACCGAAAAGCCAGGGAAGTTGCCCTTTATCCCCCGCTGCATGAAAAATGCCACAAGGTCTACATGAAACGGGACACACCTTGCGACAACTGCCATACCCTGCAGACCTTCGAGTCTGGAGAAAATATTGTGAATGTAAGCGAAGTAAACTATCCGGACGGATCCGTGAAAAAATTCGAAGGGTATACGGCAGTGGCCGCCCTGGATGAAGAAAACCGGCCCGCCCTGGTGGCGGAAATCGCCCGCGAGGCCTGACCGCCTTTTCCTCTCCCTGCACTGGAATCTATCTTTTCAAGCCGACGTTGCCCTCCCCTTTGCATCAGATGGACAATCTGTCCCATTTGAGGACATGGGCCGCGACCATGCCGGTGATAAAAC
>CAYFVA010000006.1:22185-26466 GCA_964346265.1 uncultured Desulfobacterales bacterium | reverse complement strand
GTATTCTTCATGAGCATGGCGATGGTCATCGGTCCGACTCCGCCCGGTACGGGCGTGATCTTCCCTGCGATTTCCTTTGCCTTGTCAAAGTCCACATCCCCTTTCAGGATCGCCTTGCCGGTTTTTTCACTGGTGCCGACGCGGTTCACGCCCACATCGATAACCGTTGCACCGGACTTGATCCATTCGGGTTTGACCAGTCCCGGAACACCTGCGGCCACGATCAGAATGTCCGCCCGCTTGCAGTGGCCTTCCAGATCCTTTGTCCGGGTGTGTACGATGGTGGTGGTGGCGTTGGCCCCCTCCCCCTTCTGGGCCATCATTACTGCAATCGGCTTGCCCACGATGTTGGACCGGCCGACCACGACCACCTCGGCACCCGAGGTTTCCGTGCCGGACCGGATGATCATCTCCTGGATACCTGCGGGCGTACACGGCAGGAACTTGACTTCGCTGCCGCCGATCATCAGCCGCCCCACATTCACAGGATGAAACCCGTCCACGTCTTTGTCCGGATCAATGGCATTGAGCACTTTTTTATCATCGATATGGTCCGGAAGCGGCAGCTGGACCAGAATGCCGTGGATCTCGGGATCTTTGTTGTACTTGTCGATCAGATCAAGAAGATCAGCCTCGGAGATCGTATCCGGCTGATTGTCCTGAATTTCCTTGAAACCGAGTTCCTCTGCGGTCTTTATTTTGAGCCTTACATAACTCTGGGAAGCGGGATTCTCTCCGACAAGAATCGTCACGAGACCGGGAACGACCCCGTGCTGCGCCTTCATGTCCGACACTTCCTTTTTCAATTCATCGAGAATCGTTTTTCGGATCTCGGTTCCGCTGATTAAATCTGCTGTCATTTTCAAAACTCCTGTTTGTCTGTAATTTAGAACAATCCTTCAACCTTACCGGTTTCGGTGTCCACGTCAATGCGACGGAACGCGGGATTCGAACCGGTACCCGGCATCAGGCTGATGGTACCTGCCACTGGAACGATAAAGCCTGCTCCGCCGTAAGTCAGAACCTCTCTTACCTTGAGGCTCCATCCGGTGGGGGTTCCCTTCAATGCGGGGTTGTCCGACAGGGAGAGGTGAGTTTTCACCATGCACAGGCCGAGTTTGGAAAGCTCGGGGTCCTTCTGTATCCGATCGAGGGATGCGTTGGCTTCGTTGGAGTACTCGACACCGTCGGCTCCGTACACTTCCTTTGCCACCTTTTCGATCCTGTCTTTGACCGGCATGTCCAACTCGTAGAGCATTTTGAAATCCGTCTCTTCTTCACACGCATCCACGACTGCGTCGGCAAATTCCAGGGCACCGTCTCCGCCTTTTTCCCAGTGACGGGAAAGCGCGACCCTTGCCCCTGCATTCTCGGCAAGCTCACGGACTTTCTTGATTTCGTCGTCCGTGTCCGTATGGAAGGCATTGATACAGACAACCGGGCTGATGCCGGCTTTTCTGACATTCTCCACATGATGAATCAAGTTGCCGCACCCTTTGGCGACCCATTCGACGTTCTCCTTGCCGTATTCCTCGGGCATGGGTTTTCCGGGAACCGGGACCGGTGCTCCACCGTGACATTTCAGAGCGCGGATGGTTGCCACGACAACCGCGGCATCCGGTTTAAGACCGCTGTAGCGGCATTTGAGGTTCCAGAACTTTTCAAATCCGATGTCCGCGCCGAATCCGGATTCTGTGATATGGTAGTCGGTAAGCTTCAGACCGACACGGTCGGCGATGATGGAACTCTGGCCGATGGCGATATTGGCGAACGGTCCGGCATGGACCTGAACGGGCTGCCCTTCCAGGGTCTGCATAAGGGTCGGATTGAGGGCATCCACCATCCAGGCTGTCATGGCGCCGGCAACTTCGAGGTCGCCTGTGGTAATCGGTTTGCCTTTTTTGTCATAGGCAACCACAATCTTGGCCATTCTCTCTCTCATGTCCGCCAGGTTGTTGGCCACGGCAAGGATCGCCATGACTTCGGAAGATACTGCGATTGCGAACTTGGATCTCATCTGGAAACCGTCCTGCTTGCCGTTGACTCCGTCGATACCGATGATGATGTTCCTCAGCGACTGGCAGCAGTAGTCGATGATCCATCCCATTTCCACCTTGGTGGGGTCAACGTCGAGCCGTCTCATCTTGGACAGGCGTTGCAACTGTTCATCATCGTAGTTTCTTTCATGCTGCATCCGGGACGTCAGGGCAACCATGGCAAGGTTATGGGCGTTCATGATCGCGTTGATATCACCGGTGCATCCGAGAGAAAACGGTGTAAGCGGGATACACTGGGCAAGGCCACCGCCTGCGGCTGACCCCTTGATATTCATCGTCGGTCCGCCGGAAGGCTGCCGGATGGCCGCCCCCACGCTTTTGCCTCTTTTTCCGAGGCCCTGTACAAGCCCCATGCTTGACGTGGATTTGCCTTCCCCCAGCGGAGTGGGGGTAATGGCGGTCACATCGATGTACTTTCCGTCCGGTACGTTCTGCTGTCTTTCCAGAACCTTCCGGTAGTCGATTTTCCCCAGATAATGGCCCTGGGGCAGCAGTTCCGCCTGGGTGAGACCGTAGTCCTCGGCGATCTTATAAACGGTCTTCATTCTTGTTTCCGCTTCTTCAGCGATTTCCCAGTCCGCATGTTTGGTTGGATCTAGTGCCATGGTTCACTCCCTTAAAATTGTAGGCTCAGGTAAGGAGAAGAGCCTGTTGTAAGATAAATTTCAGAACCTGTAAAAATCACCCCACTTTACTGCAAAAAATAGCAATTCGTCAAATCGAAATTATAAAAATTCAAAACAAAAATCAACTCTTTTCCATTCATACGATCCGTAGTTATAAATTAATTTCAATTCACCTTATAAAATTCCTTTGAAACAACGCTGTATGTGCTTGTCCCAAAGCCGTTCACGTATTTTCAAGCCGTACCGAATAAACCCATTCATCTATTGACAAAACCGCACACTGATTGTAACTTTATTTAAGATAAACATTGGTAAAAGCTTCTTAACCTTGATACGAGCATAGTTATGAGAATTTTAAGAAAACAGTTTCTTCCTGAAGGATTCATTAATTGTTTTCAAGCTGTGCTTCATCTCTTTCCAGTCACCGATTGTAAGTCGAATCAATTTAAATACCCGCAAAACGATAACTTTTTTACGTAAGGAGGAGGTAACAGTGGGATTTGAAATAACCAAGGAAACTTATGCAGGAAGCATAAAAAACATCACTATAGGCAAGGGGGATAATACGGTAACGGTGGGCGGACAGTCCTGCTATCCGTTTTACCTTTTTGAAGGTGAAATGCCGAACCGACCGGTGGTGGCCATGGAAATATGGGACATGGAACCTCCTGACTGGCCGGAAGCCGCAACCGCACCGTTCAAGGATGTCCTTTCAGACCCTGCGGCATGGGCGAAAAAGTGTGTGGACGAATACGGCGCAAAGGCCATCGTCCTGCAGTTAAAAAGCACGGACCCCAACGACAGGGACAACAGTCCGGAAAATGCGGCGGAAACGGTGAAAAGCGTACTCAACGCCATCAACGTTCCCCTGATCGTGTGGGGTACTGCGGCAGTGGAAAAGGACGAGGAAGTACTGAAAAAAATTGCGGAAGAATGCCAGGGAGCCAACCTTACACTGGGACCGGTCGAAGAAAAAAATCACAAAGGAATCGGGGCGGCCGCCATGGGATACGGCCATACCGTCATCTCTTCGTCCCCCATTGACGTCAACCTGGCAAAACAGATCAACATCCTCCTTGAAAACCTGGGGATGAAGCTTGACAATGTCATCAGCGATCCCACCACCGGCGGTCTCGGATACGGCCTCGAATACAGCTATTCGGTTATGGAGCGTCTCAATATGGCCGCCATGACCCAGGGAGACGACAAACTTCAGAACCCCATGATCAACAACCTGGGCAATGAAGTCTGGAAATGCAAGGAAGCCAAGGAAACCGTTGAAAACGAACCGCTCCTGGGTGACCCGGAAAAACGGCCCATTCTGATGGAAGCCGTGGGTGCGGTGGCATATCTGCTGGCCGGCTCCTCCATACTGATCATGCGTCACCCCGAGTCCATCCGGCTGGCCAAATCCTTTATCGAGCTCATTTACGAAGGCGGATCAGCAATGGATGTAGGTCCCGTGGAAAAACAGCTTGACGATGTGGAAATCGACTTTGCATCCATGGCGCCGGAACCGGATCTTACCATAGAAGAAGAGAAGAAGGCGGCTCCCGCCAAAAAGGCTGCGCCGGCAAAAGAAGAACCGAAAAAGGAAG
>CAYFVA010000006.1:20693-22085 GCA_964346265.1 uncultured Desulfobacterales bacterium | reverse complement strand
CCCGAGCCCAAAGCCGAACCCGCTCCCAAGGCGGAAGCCAAAACCGAACCCAAGGCGGAAAAAGAGGACAAGGCCAAAACCGAACAAGACGTAGAGAAAAACGCTGAAGCCGACGCAAAGGCAAAAGCCGAGGCTGAAGCAAAGGCAAAAGCGGACGCTGAAGCAAAGAAAAAGGCGGATGAGGAAGCCAAAGCCAAGGCGGAAGCCGACGCCAAAAAGAAGGCGGAAGAAGAGGCAAAGGCGAAAGAAGAGGCTGAAAAGCAGGCTGAAAAAGACGCAGCCGCCAAACTGGAAGCAGAAGAACAGGCCCTGAGAGACAAGCGGGCCAAGGAAAAAGCAAAGAAAGAAACAGCCCATGCAGCGGCACCTGCATCGGAAGTTACGATGACTGCTGCTGCTGAGCAGAAAAATCACCTGGAAAAAATTCTGGAAAACCTCGACAGGGTTCACAGATGGAACAGGTGAATATACCATGCCGTATATAAACGTAATGTAATGATTTTAAGTACATGAAAATCATTCAAGATAACAAGAGGAGGAACCTCTAATGGCAGAAGAAAAGAAAGCAAAAACAGCTCAGAAAAAGGAAAAGGCACCGAAAGTTGCCAACCCCGTGGAGGCATCAAGGGATCTGGCATCACAGGAAATGATCCAGAGAGCACAGGATCTCGGAGTTGAAACCGTATTCGACCGGGCCGTCACCATGAAACCCTGTAACTTCGGTATGCAGGGAACCTGTTGCAAGAACTGCTCAATGGGACCTTGCCGGCTGCCGCTGCCCAAAGGCGGTATTGAAGGCGAGGATACGAGAAAAGGACTCTGCGGTGCCACAGCCAACACAATCGCCGCCAGAAACTTTATCCGGATGGTGGCAGGCGGGGCAGCCGCCCATTCCGATCACGGCAGATGCGTGGCTGAAGTGTTTCTCGCTGCAGCCAAAAAGGAGACAGACGCCTACCAGATCAAGGACAAAGCCAAGCTTCTCTCCATAGCGCCCTACCTCGGTGTTGCCACCACCGTGGAAGAGGACGGAGAAGAAAAGGACCGGGATATCGATGAGATAGCACTGGAAGTCGGTGAAAAGGCCCTGGGTGAATGGGGCAAGGCCGAAGGCGAGCTTCTCTACCTGAAGAGAGCCCCGAAAGCACTGTATGAAAAATGGAAAAAGAACGGCGTTCTTCCCCGGAACATTGACAGGGAAATCGTTGAAATCATGCACAGAACCCACATGGGCGTGGATCAGGACTACAAAAACCTGATCAAACAGGGAACACGGGCGGCCCTGGCAGACGGATGGGGCGGATCCATGCTGGCAACGGATCTCCAGGACGTGCTCTTCGGCACCCCGTATCCGCTTCAGTCCGAAGCCAACCTCGGTGTCATGAAAGAGGA
>CAYFVA010000006.1:0-20593 GCA_964346265.1 uncultured Desulfobacterales bacterium | reverse complement strand
TCGGCACCCCGTATCCGCTTCAGTCCGAAGCCAACCTCGGTGTCATGAAAGAGGACCATGTAAACATCATCGTCCACGGCCATGAACCGGTACTGTCCGAAATCATCGTGGCAGTCTCCCAGTCCCAGGAAATGCTGGACTACGCAAAAGAAAAAGGAGCCAAGGGCATTCAGCTCGGCGGTATCTGCTGTACAGCCAACGAGATTCTCCAGCGCCACGGCGTACCTCCTGCAGGCACTTTCCTCCAGCAGGAGCTTGCCATCATCACCGGCGCCTGTGACGCAATGGTGGTGGATATCCAGTGTATCTTCCAGAATCTTGCAAACGTTGCCAAGTGTTTCCATACCAAGCTGATCACGACCCACCCCATTGCCAAAATGGAGCAGGACAACGTGATGCATATCGAGTTCGACGAAGATTATGCCCTGGACGATGCAAAAAGAATCGTCAAACTCGCCATTGACAACTATGAAAACAGAAGTACAGAGGTGGTTATTCCAAAACACAAAGCGACCCAGGTGGCCGGTTTCGGTGTGGAGTCGATCCAGTACCATCTCGGCGGAACCTTCCGCGGCACGTACTATACACTGAACGACAACATCATCAACGGACGGATCCGCGGCATTGCCGGTGTGGTCGGCTGCAACAACGCCCGGTCCAAACACAACGACGCCCATATCAAGGTGGTCAAAGAGCTGATCAAAAACGACGTCATTGTGCTGACCACCGGGTGTAACGGCATCGCCTGCGCCATGGAAGGCCTTTTGACGCCTGAATCCGCTGCGGTTCACTGCGGAGCCGGGCTTGCCGAAGTCTGTGAGACGGTTGGTATCCCGCCGGTTCTGCATATGGGCTCCTGCGTGGACAACTCCCGGATCCTTCTGGCTGCAACCGAGGTTGCCAACGCCGGAGGCCTCGGCAACGACATCAGTGAACTGCCGGTTGCCGGAAGCGCACCCGAGTGGATGAGTGAAAAAGCCATCAGTATCGGCCAGTATGTTGTTACATCCGGCATATACACGGTATTCGGCGTCACACTGCCCACATCAGGCGCACCGGTTTTCCATGATTATCTGTCAAAAGAGCTGGAAAAACTCTACGGCGGTATGTGGGACATTGAAGCCGATCCAATCAAACATGCCTGGAAAATGATCGATCATATCGATAACAAACGGAAAGCCTTAGGCATTGACAAGGCCCGCGAAAGGGTTCTCATGGATATGGCGGATCGTCAGGCTCTCGAAGCGTAGTAATGATAACATGTAAGATAAATCCTCAAAGAAGGAGGAAACAATGTCGAAACTAATAGCATTTGCCGCAATTCAGGGCGGTTACAAAGTTGTTTCTGAGGTGGAAGGTGAACTCAGACAAGCCCTTGAAACATATAATGCAGATACAAAAGTTGAATTTCCGAATACCGGTTACTTCCTCCCGGTGATATATTCTCTTACCGGCCTGGAAGTCAGGACTATTGAAGACCTGAAAAAGCCGCTTGAATTTGCCCGCGGACTCTTGCCGCCCCACGTGAAGGGGAAAAACCATCTTCCGTTCCTCGGCCCGCTTCTCGACGCGGGTATGGCCGGAATTCTGGCATATGAGATCAAGGAAGCCCTGAGGATCGTAAGGGAACCGGACTTCTACCTGCCCGAAGAAGATCCTGACATCGAAAACGGGAAAATCTGGCTGGGTCCTGCGGATGACACCATCCTCAGAAAGAGGGGCGTGGAATTTGTTGACGGATCCGCCCCGGGTTTTGCCGCCATCGTCGGTGCCGCACCCGACCCGGAAATTGCCAAAATGATCGTGGAGGACTACCAGAAAAGAAGTCTCTACATCTTCTGCGCCGCCCATCACAACGGGACCACCATCATTGACCAGCTTCTCGAAGCTGATGTTCAGGTGGGATGGAACACCCGTATCGTTCCCTTCGGCCCGGACATCTCGTCCGCCGTATTCGCACTCGGATTCGCCAACAGGGCTGCAATGGCCTTCGGCGGGGTCCAGGCAGGAGATTATAAGACAATCCTCAAGTACAACAAAGAACGGATTTTCGCCTTTGTCAATGCCCTGGGAGACATCGGGACCGAATGGGGCGTGGCTGCGGCCGGCTGTGTAAACTGGGGCTTCCCCACTCTTGCAGACACGGACATTCCGCAGATTCTGCCCACCGGAATCTGCCTGTACGAACATGTTCTGGCCAATGTCCCCCATGAGGAAATGGTCCAGAGATCGGTTGAGACAAGAGGTCTCAAGGTTACGGTATCGGAAATTGAAATTCCCTGCTCTTTCGGCCCGGCATACGAGGGGGAACGTGTCAGGGGCGCAGACCTTTACGCCCAGTGCGGCGGCGGCAAGAGCCAGTGCACCGAGCTTGTCAAAAAGGCGGAGATGAATGAAATCGAAGACGGCAAAGTGATTGTGGACGGCCCTGACCTGGATCAGGTCAAGGAGGGAGGAACCTTTCCTCTGGGCATTTACGCCCAGATTGCCGGCCGTGAATTCCAGGATGATTTCGAACCGATCATCGAACGGCAGATCCATCACCTTGTAAACTACATCCAGGGGGTCATGCACATCGGGCAGAGGGACATTTCCTGGATCCGGATCAGCAAGGCCGCCATTGACAAGGGATTTACCCTCAAAGATATCGGCACGGTACTCCACGCCAAGTTCCACCAGGACTTCGGCAAGATTTTGGACAAAGTCCAGGTCACACTGCTCACCAAGCAGGAAGATGTGGATCAGCTCACCGAAAGGGCGAGAGGAGAATACAAACAGCGGGACGAGCGTGTCGACAAGATGAAGGACGAGGATGTGGAGACGTATTACTCGTGCACCCTGTGCCAGTCTTTCGCTCCCAACCATGTCTGCACGGTGAGCCCGGAACGAACCGGCCTGTGCGGTGCTTACAACTGGATGGACTGCAAGGCCTCGTACGAGATCAACCCCACAGGACCGAATCAGCCCATTGAAAAGGGCGAGTGTCTGGATCAACGTCTCGGACAATGGAAAGGCGTGAACGAGTTCGTTTACAAGGCCTCCAGAGGAGCGGTCACCCACTACAACTTCTACTCTCTGGTCCACGATCCCATGACCACCTGCGGATGCTGCGAGTGTATCGCTGCCATGCTGCCTTCGTGCAACGGGGTTATGACGGTTCACAGGGATTATGCAGGCGAGACCCCCTGCGGAATGAAGTTTACCACACTTGCCGGGGTCATGGGCGGAGGCGCTACATCTCCCGGATTTGTCGGACACTCCAAGTTTAATATCTGCCAGGCGAAATTCATCCGGGGTGACGGCCCTGAGGACATGGATGAAGGAGGGCTTTTGAGAATCGTATGGCTGCCCAAGAGCCTGAAAGAGGAAATCAAGCCGAGAATCGACAAACGAGCTGAAACCCTCGGCGTACCGGATTTTTATGACAAGATCGCGGATGAAACCGTCGGAGTCACCGAGGATGAGATTCTCCCGTTCCTCAAGGAGAAAGAACATCCCGCACTTGAAATGGAATCTATTGTCGGATAAAGAAAAAAGCACCAGGGCCGGTAGAATGAAAATGCTCCGGCCCTGAACTTGAAAGTGACCAAACAGAATTAAGGAGATAGAAATGGCTTTAACCGGTATACAGATATTCAAACTCCTTCCCCAGACCAACTGCAAGGAGTGCGGAGTCCCTACCTGCCTTGCTTTTGCCATGAACCTGGCCTCCGGGAAGGCAGAGCTTGACAGTTGTCCGTATGTGTCGGACGAGGCAAGGGAAAAACTGGCGGATGCATCCGCACCTCCGATCCGTCCCGTAAAAGTCGGCAAAGGCGTCCGGCAGAAAACCACCGGCGGAGAAACCGTACTGTACAGGCATGAGAAAACTTTTTTCAACGAAACCATACTTGCAGCCACCGTATCTTCGGACATCGACGGTTCGGAGCTTGAAAAAAAGCTTACCATCTATAATGCCTTCCAGTACGATCGTGTGGGGTTCAACCTGAGACCCGAGCTGATCGCGCTGAAAGACGCCGGCACCGGTAAAGATGCATTTGCAGCGGCTGCCAAAACCATTGCGGAAAAATCGGAATTCAACCTCGTCCTGATGACAGAGGATCTTGATGTAATGAAGGCGGGTGTTGAGGCGGCCGGCTTTAAAAGACCGCTGCTGTATGCCGCCACCAAGGACAACGCAGACGAATTCGGCGCCCTTGCAAAAGACAACGATCTCCCCCTGGCCGTGAAATCGGACTCAGTGGAGGGACTTACCCAGCTTACAGATAAACTGACCGGCATGGGGCTTAGAGACCTGGTTCTCGATCCCGGCTCCAGAGAGATCAAACAGGCATTTGAAGACCAGATCGCCATCCGGAGGGCAGCACTCAAGGCGAGTAACAAATCTCTCGGTTTTCCGACCATCACGTTTCCCTGTGAAATGGCATCCAACCTTGACATGGAAACCCTCATCGCAGGCATGTTTGTTGCCAAGTACGGCGGTATCGTGGTGATGTCTGATTTTGCCACGGAATCTTTGTTCCCGCTTCTGCTGGAACGTCTCAACATCTTCACAGACCCGCAGCGTCCAATGACGGTCAAGGAAGGAATTTACGAGATCGGCACGCCTGATGAAAAATCACCGATCCTTGTCACCACCAACTTCGCCCTCACCTATTTTATTGTATCCGGTGAAATCGAGGCAAGCAAAGTACCGGCCTGGCTGATGGTCAAAGATTCGGAAGGGCTCAGCGTCCTGACCGCATGGGCGGCAGGAAAATTTGCAGGCGATGACGTGGGCACATTTGTAAAGAAATCCGGAATCATGGACAGGACCAGTACCCAGGAACTGGTCATACCCGGATACGCCGCCGCCATCGTGGGCGAGGTGGAAGAGGAACTGCCGGATTGGAAAATTACGGTGGGCCCCAGGGAAGCCGCCCATATTCCGGCTTTCATGAAAACGAAATAATCTTACTGGTAAAGGAGTAACACTACATGATACTATTTGGCGAAAGCTTGAATGTAATTTCCACCAAGATCGGCAAGCAGTTTAAAGAGCCGGATCCGTCCAAGCGTGATCCAAAGCCCATCCAGGAAGAAGTGACCATGCAGAAAGAAAAAGGCATGGATTACATCGACATCAACCTGGGGCCGGCCAAAAAATTCGGCCACGAACTGATGCCCTGGGTGGTCAATGTGGTCCAGGAAGCCGTTCCGGGCATGCCGCTTCTTCTGGACACTTCGAACATTGACGCCATCCGGGAAGGGCTCAAAGTTGCCAAGCCTGCGGATGCCCCCCATATCATCAACTCCATCATGGCACGACCGGAAAGGTACGAGGAGATGGTTCCGGTGGCAGTGGAGTATGATGCGGATTTCATCGCCCTGATGTGGGGACCGGAGGGCCTGCCCAGAGATGAAAACGAAAGGGCTGCTCTGGCTGTGGAACTGATCTACTTTGCCAATGAAGCAGGGGTTCCCAACGAGAAAATCTGGGTGGACGGCATTGTCACTCCGGTCAACATTCAGCAGCCGCAATTGATCAGCCTGATGAACTTCCAGGCCATGCTCGAGGATATCGCGCCGGGCGCCAAGAGCACCTGCGGTCTTTCCAATGTTTCCAACGGACCGCCGGATCATCTGAGGCCGATTCTGAACCAAACGTATATGGTGATGCTCAAACGCTACGGCATGAAATCCGTGATTGCCGATCCCCTGGATGAAAAACTTACAGCCATTGCCAAGGGAAAACACCCGGAGATAGAAGAGATCATCTACAAGGTCATGGACGGAGAAAAGCCGGATACAAGCGGTCTTGACAAAGAACTGCAGGACTATGCCAAAACAGCTGACGTAATTATGGGCAATATCCTGTACTCTGACTCATGGCTTGAAGTGTAATTTCAACTTTTGAAATCGATCACAGACCTCTCCCTTTTTTCATTTCCGGAGGGGTCTTTTGTTTTCAATACTCGGGAGGCTCATGAATCAGGAGGCTCATAATGACCGATGATGTTCGGAGTGAATGGTATTATGTGATCGTTCAGAACCCGGAAACTGTTGATGAACAACTCACCGGGTTTACCGACGATGAAACCGGAACGGATTTCGTACCGGCTTTCCGGTCCAAGGAAGAGGCCCAGCAGTGTTTTTTACTGATGCCCAAGGATGTGATCAATATCAAATACGAGGTACAGGCCGTCATCAAAGAAGATCTGATGGCCCAGGCTGCGAAAAAAGAATATTCCATCTACCTCATGGATGACAAAGGAGCGGTCCTGGACCGATTGCGATAACGATGTAACCAGGAGTGGATCATTGAGCTTAAAAATTGCCATAGGCGGCAAAGGCGGGGTTGGAAAGACCACCTTCACCGCGCTGCTGGCCCGCTGTATTGCGGACTTGGACAAACAGAAACGGGTCATCACCATAGATGCCGACCCGGTCTCCAACCTTGCCGCAGGCCTGGGGATCGATGAGACCGAGCCGATTACTCCGGTTGCGGAACTTTCCGACCTGATCGCAGAGAGAACAGGAGCCAAGCCCGGTACAATGGGGGGATTTTTTTCCCTGAACCCGAAGGTGGATGATATTCCGGACCGGTTTTCAAAAGAGAGGGACGGGGTAAAACTTCTTGTCATGGGCACGGTGCAGCAGGGAGGTTCCGGGTGCATCTGCCCGGAAAGCACCATTTTAAAAGCGTTGATGAATCACCTGGTGCTGTTTCGGGATGAAGTGGTGCTCATGGATATGGAAGCCGGTGTCGAACACCTCGGCAGGGGTACTTCCGGGGCCATGGATGCCCTTATCATCGTGGTCAACCCGGGGAAAAGAAGCCGGGTTGCAGCCGAAAAAATCCGGCGGCTCGGAACGGATATCGGTATCAAAACCATATACGTTCTCGGCAACCGCATCAAAACAGGTGAAGACAAAGAGATCATCACAGAGTCCATGAAGGATTTTCACATCCTCGGATTTCTCGAAGAAACCGAAGAGATTTCCAATGCAGACAGGCTCGGCACCCGGCCGTATGAAAACATTGCAGACGTCCCTGCCGACTTGAAAGAAATTTCACAAACCCTGCTGCAGCTTCCTGGCAGATAGACGGCGCTGATACGGAAATACGCAGATTTTTCACAGGTTCCGGGCACTGTCTTACCGGAACCTGTGAATTCTCTACTGGTACCTGAGTTTTAGGTCCTCGTTTTGCCCAAAAGGACATGCCGGTTATGATTCCGACTCCTTCTCGAGCTCTGAGATGCGTTGATTGATGGCATCCAGTGCTGCTTTGGCGGATTCAGCCTCGGCTTTGAGCATCTCCTTTTCATTTGCGGGGGCGGGTGCGTATCCACCAGGGGCAAACCTCCCGCCGAATCCCCATCCAGCGTGTCGAAACCGTCCGAATCCGCCCCGGCCGCCTCTTCTGAAGGCCATACCACGGCCGTAGCCGTAAAGAGGCTGCTGTCCGGCGCCCTGAGGATTGCACATTCCCCGGGCACCGCCTGTCATCGGCCCCATTCCCTGGGGACCTGTTCTATCAAAACCTGGCATATTGATCACCTTTCCTTTCTTTTATACATGTATTGTACTCTTTTGGATATCATCTGCGGCCCTGTCCCTGGCCGCCTCCTTTGCCTCGGCCGCCTCCTTTGCCACGGCCGCCGCGACCGCCTTCACCGCGGCCGCTTCCGGGTCTCCGCTCACCGGTCTGATCCGCCGGAGAACCACCGGAATTTCCTTTACGACCTGTCTTCGGACCCTCTCCGTTCGGTCCTGTTCCGTCTCTGTTCGGCATTTTCTTCACCTCCCTGTTTTCCGTCATATAACAATCAAAAACCATTTTCGATCATTTGATCATAATATAATGCCGCCCCGGCAAAACGTCAACCTTTTTTTGATCAAATGATCATAAAATTTTCAAATATCCTCCTCTTGACATATCAAACTTTTACCGATACTTTTTATGAGAATATGACCAAAATAATTCCAAACCCGCTTTCTGTCAAGGAAGGTTCGAAAGACAGAAACCTTGCACAAACGGAAAAGGAGAGAGAGAAATGACCAAAGTGGCGATTTTGAGATGCGAAAAGAACGAAGACCGTTGTCCGCTTACATCGTGTTTGAAAACCCTTGTCAACCGGACCGAAGGATTTTTCGGATATACGGAAACCATGCCTGCCGGTGTATTCACCTGCCGTTGTCCGGGGGACGACGTGGCGGATCTTGCAGCAATTTTAAAGGCCAAAGGGGCGGAGGCCATTCATTTCTGCACCTGCACCTTTGCCAAAAAGACGGCAGATGGCTGGGATATGTCTGAAGGGGGGTTCTGTGATCATACGGACGAGTTAATGGAAAAAGTCCATCAAAAAACCGGCCTGAGGTGCGTAAAAGGTTCCGCCCATCTGCCGGAAGGGTATACCCCGGTTGTGATGGATTGACGCTTGTGAACAAAAAAAACGGACCCACGGTCCATTATATACGGCTGAAAATCTCCCGCCTGGACAGCCCTGATTTATAGGACAGGTAATCGGCAAGAATCCGGCCGTGATCAAACACCAGATCCTCTGGCAATTCAGTAGTGCTGTAAACAGCGGCCTCTTTGGCATCATCCGCTGCTTTCGGAGTGCCGGAGGCCGTTGCGATAAATACCACGGAGACGGTATGGAATCTTGGATCGCGCCCGGGTTCAGAATACGAATACAACTGCTCCACAAGATCAACATCCAGCCGGGTCTCCTCTCTGGCTTCTCTTTTTGCCGCATTTTCCAGGGACTCGCCATAGTCCACAAACCCGCCCGGGATGGCCCTGCCAAAGGGTGGGTTTTTCCGTTTGATAAGCACGATCCCCTGTTCGGTTTCGATGATGATGTCCACTGTCAAAAAAGGATTTCTCGGTGCCTGGTCCACCATACTCACTCCCTTTATCCGTATGAATCTCCGTAATCCGCGGGCCGGTTTCCCCAGCGGTTGTCTTTACTTTCACACTAGTTTTCCACAATAAACGAAAACCGTCAACAAATCTCTCAGACTTTCGAAAGCATACAGCGGATTTCCTCATCATATGCCGGTGCCATATGCTGCCAGGAGAACTTCTCCATTTCACCGGAAAGTTCCTTCCTTGACCGGTCATAATCCCCCGGATGCAAAAGCAGATGTTTCAATCGTGCAACAAGATCCTCCCGGTCCGAATAGATCACCTGTTCATGGAACCGGTCCGGCATGATTTCCGGATAGGAGAGCCGGTCCGGCAGCAGGGGAAAGCACCCCATCCGTACCGCCTCCACCACGGATATACCGAAATTTTCCTGTATGGCGGTGCTGACCACCACTGAACCCTCCCTGAGAAGATCCAGGTACTTCTGTCTTGATTCCACATATCCGAACACAGTGATGTGGTCGGAAAACTCCTCTTCCGCCCGGCGGAACTCCTTAGGAATCCGGGCATAACTCTCTCCGACAAGGGCCAGCCGGAACGGAATTTTTGCGTCTTTTACCTTCTCAAGAGCCCTGAAAAAGACTTCCGGCTGCTTGTCCCACTCCCATCTGTGATTCCATACAATAAGAGGAGCCGGTTTGCAGGACTTTCTCTCCCACTTTTCCCCAACGGCGAACCGGCACCCCGGATAGAGGACACCGGTCTTGTTTCGTACCGCATCCGGAATCCACTCCGGAGAATGATCCGGAACGTTGTGGATCAGATTTTCAGCCGCATGAAAAAAGTGGTTGTAATGAACCTGCGAATTAAACAGTACCCGATCTGCGGCAAGAGCAGAGGTAAGATTGATGTATGCGAACTGCCCTGCCCGGTTCTCCCCCGGTCTTTCGGGATAGGTGAGCTGATTTTCATGGAAATAAAGAAGCAGCGGGACGTCCTTTTTTCCCGCAAGCACCCTGAAGTCTGCCACATTCATCATATCCGTTGCCACCACTGCATCAAAGGGCTCCATTACGGATAATTTTCCGGCAAAATGAAGTGCCGCCCCCCGCATCCGCCATTTCCAGAACCGATCCGGCAAGGTGAGAAGCTCGATATGATGATCCGAATGTGCCTGCCATCCCAGAGCGAAATCCTTGTGAGATCCTCCGAAAAACGGCTCCAGAAAAAGTATTCTCAATTTTAACCTTTTTTTATTATGCTACATCCGTATATAGGTCCGGCCACCTGCATACCGCCGCTTAAAATACGGCCTGTTCAAGGACTCCCTGGATACGGTTTTTCCCCTACTCGGAGCATGGATAAACCTGCCGCCGCCGATATACACTCCCACATGGGAAATGCGCCCTCTGGATTTAAAAAAGACCAGATCCCCTTTTGCCAGGTTCCTTTTTTTGACAAAACGACCTTGGTTGAACTGAGTTTGTGCAGTTCTCGGCAGATCGATGCCCACTTTCCGGTAAACCGAAAGGGTGAGCCCGCTGCAGTCGAACCCGGTATCCGGACTCTTTCCTCCCCATTGATAAGGAATTCCGAGATACTTTTCCGCCTCTGCCACGATCCGTTTTCGGACCGGTCCCCGGGCCGGACGGTCTTTTGTTTCATATCCGGGCGGGATGATAAAAAAGTCGGAAATAATACCAAGACTTTTTAAACGAGCAGCCTTTTCAACAGCCTTCCGCCTGGAGTTGAAGTTGCCGAATCTCACCTTGAAAAGTCCGTCTTCATCCTTGAAACAGAAGGCGTCGGCATATGAACGGATTTTTCCGGTGAACCGCTCTGCATTGGAAAAATTCCGGAAAGCACCCGCCTGAACGGAATATTGTATGGCGTGCTGAAAACTGCCGGAATCCGGGGGATAAACCCTGCGCTCCTTGAAATCCGGGCTGCAGGAAAAAAGCAGGGACAGGGAGGTCAGGAGCAATACGGGTATATATCTGTATTTGACCATACCCGATTATACCCCAATTGATCGATT
This sequence comes from uncultured Desulfobacterales bacterium, assembly GCA_964346265.1. Classification (GTDB taxonomy): domain Bacteria; phylum Desulfobacterota; class Desulfobacteria; order Desulfobacterales; family Desulfobacteraceae; genus JAIPEK01. The sequence goes on along the minus strand of CAYFVA010000006.1, from coordinate 9,698 downwards.
TTTCAAGCGTACGGGGCGTTGGCAGCAAGTGAAAATAAGTTGTTCCCTTTTTTTCTTTTCCCTTGAAGAGAAAAAAACTTGATGATATGGTCTGGATAAAATACATATCAACACCCGGTAAATTATCCCGGACACACTTCGCAAAAGTCACGGGGTTGCCCAAGGCCGGAAACGGCTGACCGAACGACCGAACAGACACGTTTCAAACGATATGGATACGGAAACAGGCTTTTTATAGAGAAAAACCTATCTGTTCCAACAACGCGGGGAGGTGAACCTATGCCGGCCATTTTTACCTTTTTCGCCATGCTTTTCTTCTGGATTGTGATGTCCGGAAAATTTGACTGGTTTCACCTGGGCATGGGCGTAATTTCCAGCGCTCTTGTGGCCTGGCTGTCCAATGATCTTCTTTTTGAAGGCCATTCAAAGAAACTCCTCCCCAATGTGATTAAATTCGCCCTTTTTCTCAGATACGTTGTATGGCTTTTCCGGCAGATTGTGCGGGCCAATCTGCATATCGCCGGGCTGTCTTTGTCGCTGTTTCCGAAAAAACACCTGGATCCGCATATCGTCAAATTCAGGACCTCCCTGAAAACCGATTTCGCCCGGTTCGTTCTGGCCAATTCCATCACCCTGACCCCGGGCACGGTGAGTGTGAGAATCGAGGATGACACCTTTTACGTCCATGCCATCACCCGACAATCCTCCAAAGATCTGGCAGGTGACGGGCCGGGGGAAATGGAACGCTGGGTGGCCTGGGTGTTTGAAGGGGGGGCCGGATGAATCTGGACTCGTTCTTTATCGCCATGACCGTGGCTATTATGTTTTTAATGCTGTGCAACCTCTACCGGGTGGTAGCCGGCCCCACGGTCATCGACCGGATGCTCGGGATGAACGTCATCGGGACCAAAACCACGATTCTGATCATTCTTATCGGGGTTATCGACGGTCGGGTGAACCTGTTCATCGACATCACCCTGGCCTACGCCCTGCTCAGCTTCATCACTTCCATTGCCGCGGCCCGCTTTTATCAGCGTATTGCACAACGGCCCCGTTTTGCGCCCAAAGAATCGGTCGTTTCCCCATCCGCCCGGCCCCGGGTTGAAGAGGCGGACGTCACTGCACCGAAAACTGATTCTAAACAGGAGGAATCTTCGTGATACTGGACATTCTGATCATACTCATGATGCTCACCGGCCTGTTATTCTTTGTGGCCACCACTGTGGGGATCATCCGTTTTCCTGATTTCTATTGCCGGATACACGCCGCCGGCAAAGGAGATACCCTTTCAACCTCCCTGTTTCTGGGGGGCACCATCCTGTTTCTTTTGCGCAATTTCGACGGGGAGTCCTTTTTGACAGGCGTCAAGCTGCTTCTGATCATTTTCTACATCTTCATCGCAAGTCCTACCGCCACCCACGCCATTATCGACGCAGGCTATGAGTTCCGACTTCCCTACTGGACAAAACCCCCGGAGGACAAAGCAGAAGAAGGAAATCAAGAAAACGTGGATAACGGGTTCTACCCGGAAGAACTGAAAGGGTATAAAAAATGACCTGGGATGCCGGCCTGTTGTGGCAGTTTGATATCCTGATTCTTTTGATGATGGTGATCTGTGCCGTCACGGCGCTGACTCTCGGGGGATTGCTCAGCAGCGCCATTGTGACCGGGGTCTACAGTTTTCTCACCTGTCTGATCTGGACCCATATGATGGCGGTGGATGTGGCATTCACCGAGGCGGCGGTCGGGGCCGCCATCAGCACCGTGATTTTCCTGGGCTCGGCCCAGTATATTGACCGGTGGATCAAGGCGGACCGGCCCAAAGAGCAGGGAATCAAACAGATCACCCTGGTGGTCACGGTGATCTGCGCCGTGATGATGCTCACGGCAGCCGGCGACCTGCCGGACTGGGCCGACCCGGCTTCCCCTGCCAACACCCATGTTTCGCCCGGTTATATTGAACAGGGATACCATGAAACCGCCACCCCCAACGTGGTAACGGCGGTACTGGCTGATTACCGAAGCTACGACACCATGTTCGAGTCGGTGGTGGTTTTTGCCGCAGCCCTTGTGGTCATGCTGGTGCTTCGCCGGACCGCCCACGAACATCGCAGTATACTGCTGCTGAGGCCCACAAGGGAAGGCCGGGACACGGTCCTTCGGGGGGCTGCTCAGTCCATCATTCCTGTGATGCAGATTTTCGCCCTGTATGTACTGTGCCACGGCCATTACAGCCCGGGAGGCGGATTCCAGGGCGGGGTGATTTTCGGGGCCAGCTTTATCCTGCTGGCATTATGCTACAACCTGAAGTTTTCCATGAACCGGTTTCGGGAGCATGCGGTTCTGTGGTGCTGTGCCGGCGGAGTGCTGCTGTATGCCGGGGTGGGTGCCGTCTGCCTTGCCATGGGATTCAATTTTCTGGGATATGCCGGTCTTGCAGGACTTCTGGGGGTATCCGATGTCATGGCGCGGTCCCATGGAATCCTGGCTGTGGAGATCGGGGTCGGCATCACCGTGATGGCGGTGATGGTATCGCTGTATAATGATCTCGCCTCTGGCGGAGATCTGGAAGACGGGTTATAATACCATGGATGAACTCTTTGTTTTCATTATTGCCAAATACCATTACTGGGTATCCCTGGTGCTGCTCTTTATCGGGCTTTTCGGGATGATCGTCAAAAACAACCTGATGAAAAAGATTATCGGAATGATCATCTTTCAAACGGCGATTCTGCTGTTTATCGTTTCCATCGGGGCCAAGCGGGGAGCCACGGTGCCGATTCTCCGTTTTTTAAAGGACCACGAGCCACTGCTCGAAGCCACCGCATATGCCAACCCTTTGCCCCATGTATTGATTCTCACCGCCATTGTGGTGGGTGTGGCCATCCTGGGAGTGGCACTGGCCCTTCTGCAGAAAATTCAACGGGTCCACGGCACCATTGAAGAGGATGAGATCCTGGAGGATATGCGGAGATGATAGACCAGGCCCCCGCCCTCATAATTGTTGTGCCTTTGTTCGCCTCTCTGGTGCTGACCCTGATCGGACCTCTGGGTCACAGGCCCGCTTACGGCCTGCTGCTCGTGTCAATTGCCGTATCCCTGGCAGCGGCCATAGCCGTCATGATACAGGTCGTGCAGACGGGACAGGCGGTTCATTACCGTATGGGGGGGTGGGCGCCGCCCATGGGAATCGAGTTGGTGATCGACCATCTGAGTGCCGGGGTTCTGGTGCTGATCAGCTCCTGCGCCCTGCTCACAGGCATTTATTCCATGCACACGGCCCGCCAGGACAACCCGGACCGGCTTCATCATTACTATGCCCTGTTCGCCCTGCTGGTTGCCGGTCTTCTCGGCATGACCGCCGCAGGAGATGTGTTCAATCTATATGTGCTTCTGGAGATTTCCGCGCTTTCCAGCTACGGGCTGCTGGCCCGGGGCAGGGGCACGGCATTTTACGCCGCCTTCAAATACCTGATGGTGGGGACCATCGGTGCCAGCTTCTATCTTCTGGGCGTGGGATACATCTATATCATGACCGGCTCTTTGAACATGGCCGACCTGACAGAGATCCTCAGCCGTCCGGAACTTAAAGAATCGATCAATGTGAGGATCGGCTTTTCCCTGATCATTCTCGGGGTCTGGATCAAAATGGCGCTCTTTCCCCTCCATGCCTGGCTGCCCAATGCCTACAGCCGGGCCGGCACCACCACCGCCTGCCTGATCGCTCCACTCATGACAAAGGTCAGTGTGTACGTAATGCTCAGAATCATGTTTACCGTTTTTTCAGCCGATTATATTTTCCAGCAGATCGCCTGGAGCCGGCTTGTGATCTACCTGGCATCCGCGGCCGCGATTCTGGGGATGATCACGGCTCTTGCCCAGAGGGATCTTCGAAAGATGCTGACCTATATCATCGTGGCGGAGATCGGATATCTCACCGGCGGTGCCTGGCTGGTGAATACTGCCGGATACACCGGTGCGGTCTATCATATTCTGGCTGACGGTCTCATGACCCTGTGCCTGTTCATGGCGGTGGGAGCCGTCATTTACCGGACCGGTGACAGCAGAGCAACCGCCATGCAGGGAATTTTCCATCGAATGCCGGTCACGGCGAGTGTTTTTCTGATTGCAGCTGCTTCCGTGGTGGGCATTCCTCCCACGTGCGGTTTTTTTTCCAAATGGTACCTGATCCAGGGAGCGGTACACGCCGGTGCATGGGTATTTGCAGCAGCCCTGATCATTGCCGGTCTGATTGCAGCGGTGCTCTTCTTCAAGCTTTTGGAAACGGCTTTTTTCGGTCACCTGGATGATCAGATGGATGAAAACGGCAAAGAAAAACCGCATATGTCAATCTTGAAAATCCACAGGGAAGAAGCACCCCTGACCATGCTGCTGCCCCTGGTTTTTACCGGTGCGGCCCTGTTCGGACTTGGCATTTATACCAACGAAGTGATCCGTTACCTGATCCGCTGGTCCATACCGGCCGGCATTTAGAAAGGAGACCTGAGACAGGCCATGTTTTCCGCCGCTTTTTATCAGACAGCCCCGGTGATCGCCCTGTGCGCGTCCCTCTTTGCCGTGCCGCTCATCGCCCTCAGCCGCCGGCACCCGAACTTGAGGGAATTCTGGACCTTAGCGGCGGCCACTTTGAAGTTCAGTATGGTGCTGTTACTGGCCGGCCGGGTCCTGAACGGCCACGTAGTGGAGGTAACCCTGATCCAGGTGCTGCCGGAACTGGCCATCCGGTTCCGTGTGGATGCCTTCGGAATTGTATTCGCTTTGGTTTCCTCTTTTCTCTGGATTGTGGCGGCAGTGTATACCATCGGTTACATGCGGGGACTTGCGGAACATGCCCAGACCCGGTTTTTCATCTGTTTCGCCCTGGCGTTGTGTGCGGCCCTCGGGGTGGCCTTTTCCGCCAACCTTCTGACCCTGTATCTCTTCTATGAGATGCTGTCGCTTTCCACTTATCCCCTGGTGGCCCATCACCAGGACAGAGAAAGCCGCGGCGGCGCCCGAAAATACCTGACCTTTCTGCTGGGCGGATCCGTGGGCCTGATACTGCCGGCCATGATCATTCTGTTCACCCTGGCAGGGGACCTGACCTTTGCCGCCGATATCCGCCAAGGTATCATTCCTCCCGGCAGCGGAGATACCCTGGTGACCTTCCTGTTTTTTGCCTGCCTGTTCGGGTTTGCCAAAAACGGGGTGATGCCCATGCACGCCTGGCTGCCCGGTGCCATGGTGGCCCCGACTCCGGTTTCCGCCCTGCTTCATGCGGTGGCCGTGGTCAAGGTCGGTGTGTTCTGCACCACCCGGGTCATGCTGTACGTATTCGGTATCGATTTGATGGACGCGCTCAACCTGGGCATTCTCACGGCATATATCGTATCCTTCACCATTGTCACCGCTTCGATCATCGCCATGACAAAGGACAACCTCAAGGCCAGGCTGGCCTATTCCACCATCAGCCAGCTGTCGTATATCATACTGGGGGTGGCCCTGCTCTCCCCGGCTGCAGTCCAGGGCGGGATCATCCACATCGTGAACCACGCCTTTGCCAAGATCACCCTGTTTTTCTGTGCCGGGGCGATCTATGTGGGCGCCCGCAAAAAGAACATCTCCGAGATGAAAGGGCTGGGCCGGGCAATGCCGCTTACCTTCGGGGCCTTTGCCCTGGCCTCGCTCTCCATGATCGGGGCTCCGCCTGCAGGGGGGTTCATCACCAAATGGTATCTTCTGGCCGGAACCCTGGAGGCCGGACAGGCCGTTTTCATACTGGTGCTGGCGGCCTCCACCATACTGAATATCGTCTATTTTGCGCCTGTAACGGTTTACGCCTTTTTCGGCCGGGCTCCGAAGGGAAAAACCGTTGACACAGGAATCCGGGAAGCGCCCCCGATCATGGTGATACCGATTATGGCAGCAGCGCTGCTGTCGCTGATGGTGGGAATCTTTCCACAGGTAATGATGCAGTTTGTACGGATGGTGATATCATGATTGTAAAGCTGATCGAGTATCTGCAAAAGCACCTGAAACTGGTGGTAAAGTCGTGCGGGGTGTTTCTGGTCCTGCTGGTGGTATTTGATACGGTATGGCTGGACAAGGAGAAAGCTCACACCGCCGCCGAAGACTTTCCGGGCTTTTGGGCTTTGTTCGGGTTCATCTCCTGCGTTTTGATCATCTTTGTTTCCAAATGGTTCGGAAAAGCCGGCATTACCAGACAGGAGGATTATTATGATCAATAATCTGTGGCTGCATCCGGGCCTGATCCTCATGGCGGGCGCCCTTCTCCTTCCGCTGGTGAAAGGACGGATGGTTCGGCCGTATCTGCTTTTGGTGCCGATCCTGGCCTTCTGCGCCGTCCTTTGGATGCCCGAAGGGGTATACGGAACCTTCCCTTTTCTGGAATGGGACATCACCTTCGGGCGGGTGGATCGTTTGAGCCTGGTGTTTGCCTATATCATGACCCTGATGTGCATCATCAGCACCCTGTACGGCCTTCATGTGGGAAATCCCTTTGAGGTGGCTGCCGCCTGGATCTATGTGGGGGGGTCACTGGGGGTGATTTTTGCCGGGGATTTTCTGGTGCTGTTTCTTTTCTGGGAGGTAATGGCCTTTTCCTCGGTTTTTCTGGTGTGGTTCCGCCGGAACCGGAAATCTCCGGCCGCGGGATTCCGGTATCTTCTGGTTCATTCCGCCGGCGGGATGGTCCTTCTGGCCGGCATCGTGTTGCTGTACCATGCCACCGGAGACATCGGGTTTGTTCAACTGGATGTCAACCACCCGACACTCCCGGTGTACCTGATCCTTATCGGCTTTATCCTGAATGCGGCCGTCCCGCCCCTTCATGCCTGGCTGCCGGATGCCTATAGCGAGGCCACGGTGAGCGGAGGAGTGTTCATGTGCGCCTTTACCACGAAAACCGCTGTTTACGCCCTGATCCGGGGATTTGCCGGAATGGAGATACTGATCCTTTTAGGCGTGATCATGGCCCTGTACGGGGTAGTGTACGCGGTTCTGGAAAACGATGCCAGAAAACTGCTGGCCTACCATATCATCAGCCAGGTGGGGTATATGGTGGCCGGGGTGGGGATCGGCACCGAACTTGCCATAAACGGCACCTGTGCCCATGCCTTTGCCCACATCCTGTACAAGGGACTTTTGTTCATGGGCGTGGGCTCGGTACTGTATATGACCGGCAAAAGCAGGTTCACCGACCTGGGAGGCTTGTACGGCAGAATGCCCCGGGCCTTTGTATTCACGCTTATCGGTGGATTGTCGATTTCAGCCTTTCCCCTGTTTTCAGGGTTTGTGAGCAAATCCATGATCGTGGCGGCAGGGTTTGACGACCATCTGTACTGGGCCGCGTTTCTGCTGACCCTGGCATCGGCGGGTACTTTTCTGCACACCGGGCTGAAAGTGCCCTATTTCATCTGGTTCGGGAAAAACAACTGTACAGAGGAGACATGGGAAAGGGCCAAAGATCCCCCAATTCACATGCAGCTGGCCATGGGAATTGCCGCATTTTTATGCATTTTCATCGGGGTGTACACACCGTATTTGTATGATATGCTGCCTTATGCCGCAGCCTATGAACCCTATACCGCATACCATGTGATGGAAACGATGCAGATTCTGCTGTTCACGGCCCTGGGATTCTTTGTTTTTCTGAAAAAACTTGCACCAAAGCCGGTCATCAGCCTGGATATGGACTGGTTCTACCGGATGGGCGGACAGGTATTCAAGCTGGGGGCCGGAAGAGGAATGAACTATTTGAACAGCCGGGCGCAAAAGTATCTGGGGGAAGCACTTCCCGGTCGCCTCAACAAATTCTTCAAATCCGGGCCGGCCCGTTTGAGCCTTCTTTTGATCCGGCCCTTATGGTATCTGACCGGTGTGACGGTCAAGGGGCCGGACGGGGTGGAAGAGCGTTTCATAGACAATTTCAACCGATCGTTGTTCACCATAGGTTCCTCAGCCGTCTTCACCATCATCATGCTGATGGTGCTGCTTTTCTTTATCACCTGAGACAACATTGACGTATTGAATCATTCCTGTTACATCCGTAAACCCAATACCACCTGTTCGATGGCGGATATCATCCTTTCTCTTTCCGCTTTTGCCGGACGTTTTCCAGGGTATCTTCATACAACGCCGCGATCAGGCCGGAAGGGTTGAAAAAAAGCGGCGTTTCAGGTTGTATTGAAACGCCGCTTTCTGTGTTGCTGTAAGCTGTTCCGGATGTTCAAACCATCCGTTGGACCGTGACGGTTTCCATTTTACAATGATCCCATTTGCAGTTCAGGTACCGCTTCAAAAAACGCCGGCACTTTCATACTAGGACGGGTCAAGGTCGAACCGGTCAAGGTTCATGACTTTACTCCACGCCGCTTGAAAATCATTCAGAAACTTTTCCCGGGAGTCCTCACTTGCATAGACTTCGGCCAGAGCCCTCAGCTGGGAATCCGAACCAAAGATGAGATCCACACGGGTACCGGTCCACTTACGTTCGCCTGTTGCGGAATCACGCCCCTCGAATACGTCTTCGTCTTCCGCACTCGCCTTCCATTCCGTGTTCATGTCCAGAAGATTCACAAAGAAGTCATTGGTGAGTGTCTCCGGGTTTCTGGTGAAAACACCGTGCCGGGTATCCCCGAAGTTGGTATCCAACACGCGCATACCACCGACAAGAACCGTCATCTCAGGAGCGGTAAGTCCGAGCAGCTGCGCGCGATCCACCAGAAGCTCCTCCGCACCCACGGCGAATCTGGCTTTCAGATAATTACGGAACCCGTCCGCTGCCGGTTCAAGTACGGTGAATGATTCTGCATCGGTCTGTTCCTGTGACGCATCCGTCCGTCCCGGAGTAAAGGGAACGGTCAATTCATGACCGGCATTTTTTGCGGCCTGCTCCACGCCTGCACATCCGCCCAGAACAATAAGGTCGGCCAGCGACACCTTTTTCCCGCCGGACTGCACACTGTTGAAATCCTTTTGAATCCCTTCAAGGGTTTCCAGCACAGTTGCCAGCCGGGCCGGCTGGTTGACTTCCCAATCCTTCTGCGGTGCAAGGCGGATCCGTGCCCCGTTCGCACCACCGCGCTTGTCTGAGCCGCGGAACGTGGAAGCCGAAGCCCAGGCGGTGGAAACCAGTTGAGAAATCGACAGGCCGGAGCCGAGGATCCTTGCCTTGAGGTCTGCTGTGTCCTTGTCGTCAATCAGGTCATGATCCACTTCTGGCAGAGGATCCTGCCATATAAGTTCCTCCTTTGGAACCTCCGGGCCGAGATAGCGCGACCGCGGCCCCATGTCGCGGTGGGTCAGTTTGAACCATGCCCGGGCGAAAGCGTCTGCAAACTTTTCGGGATTTTTTTGATAGTATCTTGCAATCGGCTCATAAACCGGGTCGAACCGAAGGGAGAGATCCGCCGTGGTCATCATGGGCCGATGTTTTTTCGACGGGTCGTGGGCATCCACGATCATGTCCTCTTCGTCCACATCCTTGGCAAGCCACTGATTCGCGCCGGCCGGGCTTTTCACGAGCTCCCATTCGTATTTGAACAGCACGTTCAGATACCCCATGTCCCATTTCACAGGGTTCGGTTTCCATGCGCCCTCGATTCCGCTGCCGATGGTATCTCCGCCTTTGCCGCTGCCGAAGCTGCTCTTCCAGCCGAGCCCCATCTCTTCGATGG
>CAYFVA010000005.1:0-26523 GCA_964346265.1 uncultured Desulfobacterales bacterium | reverse complement strand
AACATTCTGGAAAGATTCAGTGACGGACGCCATTTTTTCATTTTTTCATACAGAAAGTCTGGTATACTGAGGGTAACTTTCCTTGTCATTTTGGCACCTTGTTTTTACATGAAAAGATGGTTTTGAAATAGAAAGCTGGTCGACTGATACGTATTATATGTTCTCTATACGTATTATATTTGCTTGTATGTGTCAAATTATTTCTTCCACGGGGAAACGGCTTGAATTTTTTTTCTGAAATACGTATAAGGAATTCATGGTAGGAAAAAGTATTGAGAATTTAGGGTTGTCGGTCACTGACTATATCAGGAACACCGGTCGTTTGAGCTGTTTTGCCGCATCCGGTCTGATGAATATCTTTGTATATCCCTTTCAGCTGCAAAAAATTCTCTATCATATCTGGTTTATCGGTGCCAAATCCATGTTGGTGATCATTCTGACCGGGTTATTCACCGGAATGGTTCTTGGTCTTCAGGGGCATTACACCCTGGTCAAATTCGGTTCGGAAGGAATGCTCGGATCCGCGGTTGCGTTAAGCCTGGTTCGTGAGCTGGGTCCTGTTTTCACGGCAATCATGATTTCTGCAAGAGCCGGATCCGCCATGGCTGCCGAAATCGGTGTCATGCGCATCAACGAACAGATTGATGCCTTAGAGACAATGAGTGTCCATCCGGTTCGATACGTATTCAGTCCAAGGATCGTCGCCTCGGTGATCAGTTTCCCCTTCCTCACCGCCCTGTTTGACGTGGTCGGCATTTTCGGGGGGTATCTGGCCGGATCCATGCTTATGGACGCCGGCAAAGGAATTTATTTCACACGGGTCATTGAAAGTGTACTCCTTGAAGATATCAGCGGCGGTTTTATCAAATCTTTTGTTTTCGCATTTGTGGTGACCACCGTGTGCTGTTTTCAAGGATTTTTCTGCCACCTGAACTCCGAAGCCGGATTCGGGGCCAGAAGCGTCAGTATCGCAACCACCACCGCGGTGGTGAAGTCCTGCGTGCTGATTTTGATTTTTGATTATATTATTACCTGGTTTCTTGTATAGTTATGACCGAACCGTATATAAAAGTGGATGATTTGCACAAGAGTTTCAATTCCAATCATGTGATGAAAGGGGCAAGCCTTTCCATTTACAGGAATGAAATTACGGCTGTGATCGGCAGATCCGGATGCGGCAAATCGGTCCTGTTGAAACACATTATCGGGCTTATGGAACAGGATTCCGGCACTATCCAGGTGGAGGGGAAACATATTACCCGGCTGTCCGGAAAGGAAAAAAAAGCGTTCAGGAAGAGCCTGAGCTATATGTTTCAGAACAATGCACTTTTTGACTTTATCAATGTATATGATAACATTGCCCTTCCGCTTGTGGAAGGCTATTTTCTGCCCAAAAATGAGATAGATAAACAAGTGAAGCTGAGAATGGAGCAGCTCGAACTTGAAGGAACAGAGCGCAGATATCCCGCAGAGTTGTCAGGAGGGATGAGAAAACGGGTCGCTCTGGCGAGGGCCCTTGTGACCGATCCGCATGCCGTGCTTTTTGACGAACCGACCACCGGACTGGATCCGATCCGGAAAAACACCATACACGGCATGATAAAAGAGTATAAGGAAAAATTCGGTTTTACTGCAGTGATTGTCAGTCACGATATACCGGATATTTTTGAGATCTCCCAGAGAATTGCCATGTTGCATGACGGAAAAATCATATACCAGGGGGATTGTGAAGGATTTATGAATTCTGAAAATCCTGTGATACAATCATTTATCCGGGGCAGGGAGTTGGAATGACCATATATCGGTGGGGGCCGAGCGGAAAGGTGACGTAAAATGAGAAAAAAGAATATGGAGTTTTATATCGGTCTGTTTGTCATTGTCGGTATCGCATGTACTGCGTACCTGGTGTTCACAGTGGGAGAAGCCGGATTTTTCAAAAATGAAAAATATTCTGTGTATGCCTATTTCACCTCGGTGTCCGGTTTAAACGGCGGAGCGAGCGTTGAAATGGCCGGCGTGCCGATCGGAAAGGTCGAATCGGTCACGCTGGATACCGATAGAATGCTTGCCAAAGTGGAGCTGGCCATCAACAGCCGGGTCGAACTTTCCGAGGATGTGATCGCATCGGTAAAAACTTCCGGCATTATCGGCGACAAATACATCGATATTTCCCCGGGCGGTTCTCCAACCCTATTGAAGCCGGGGGAAGTCATCTATAATACGGAGGCTGCCATTGATATTGAATCGCTGGTCCGCAAATACATTTTCAATACAAAAAAAGAATGAAAATCATGAGAAAAACTTTGATTATACCGATCCTCGTGTCCGTTTTTCTGATCAGTTCCCCTGCTGTATGGGCCGGTGAAAAAACTCCGGAAAAAACCTTGATGCCGCAAATCGACCGGATTATAGATATGCTTCAAAAGATGGATCCGGAAAAAAGAAATCAATTGAAATACAACGATGTCGACCGAATCCTCGAATCCGCCTTCGATTTTCGGACTTTTTCCATGCTGTCGCTCGGAGCGAACTGGAGACGGTTTTCAGAAAAGCAGAAAACCGATTTTACAGATCTGTTTTCAAGGCTCGTCATTCAGCTCTACCTCGATAGAATTAAGGGGGAGGATGTGCAGAATGTTCAAGTGGTATACAGTAAAACGGACCGGGTTGAATCCGCCTCTGAGCGGGCGGACGTCCATACCGTTGTTCATCATAACCAAACAAAGACACCGGTTGTGTACCGGATGATTTTGACAGCAGGTGAATGGAAAGTGTATGATGTGCTCATAGAAGGGGTCAGCATGGTGGGAAACTACAGGGAGCAATACCGGAAGAAAATGTTTGATTCACCGGAAAGCATGATTAATGAAATCAGGGAGAAACTGAAACAATGAAGATGATCAGGTTCTGTTTGTTCTGTCTGGCCGTTTCTTTTCTGGTCGGATCCGGCCCGGCTTTTGCTGAAGATGCCGAGCATTCGGAGCTCATGGACGAATATGCTGCAGAATCCAAACGTGTAGAAGTCCCTGATCCATTGTACCGGTACAATAAAGTCATATTTCATTTTAATGACAAATTGTATTTCTGGGGAATAAAACCGGTGGCCGCCGGATATAAAAAAGCCGTTCCCAAGGATATCAGGCAGTGCGTGAAAAATTTTTTCACCAACGCACTATTCCCGGTCCGGTTTGCCAACTCTCTTTTGCAGGGAAAAATGAAATCCGCCGGAGAAGAATTCGGCATATTTGCAGTCAACACAACGGTCGGGTGTTTCGGCCTTGGCCGGCCCGCCCAGAATGCGCTTGACATGAAAATATCCAGGGAAGACTTCGGCCAGACTCTTGGCAGTTATTCCATTGAACAGGGGTTCTATATTATCTGGCCGGTCCTGGGGGCGTCCACCTTGAGAGATTCGATCGGTCGGGCAGGGGACTCTTTTCTGACACCGCTCAACTATCTGGAACCTGCGGAAGTCTTATACGGTGCAAAAGCACTGGATACGGTCAATTCCGCATCGTTTCGAATAGGGGATTACGAGGCCCTCAAGGAAGGGGCGGTGGATCCGTATACCGCACTGAAACATGCGTATATCGGGCGCAGGGCAAAAGCGGTCGCCAGATGAAGTAAAGGAACGACCGGGTCGCCGGTGTCAGGATGCCGGCGAAGAGAGAAAGATAGTTAAAAGTACAGGTTTCCCCTGCGGTGGGGCAGAAAATATTTCATCCTGTGATTTCTGACATTTTCCTGTTGAGTTTTTTCCAGTTTTGCCACAAGCAGGGTTTCGCTTTTCCCCATTGATTTTGCAAGGATGTTTCCATCAGGTCCCAGGACCACGGCGACTCCGGGAAAATCAAGCCCTCTCTGGTTGCTGCCCACCTGATTGACAGCGGCTACAAAGACGGAGTTGTCAAAAGCCCTTGCCCTGAGATGCCGCATCCAGGAGTCGAATTTCTCTTTTGCGGTTCCCCGTGGCGAAGCATGGGGCATCATGATGAGGTCTGCTCCGTCCAGTGCCATGCGTGTGGACAGTTCAGGGAAGTGTCCGTCGTAACAAAGCTGGATTCCGAATGTCAGGGTATCCGTGGAAAAAAGGGGGATTTGATTTCCGGTGGACAGGTGTTCTTTTTCCGGAGGAGAGGCATGAATTTTTTTGTATACACAAATTCGTCCATCCGGGAATGCCGCGACCTGGGATGCGAAGATTTTGCGCTCGTTCCCCGATTTTTCCAGATGGGCAAGACCCGCCGCCAGGGTAATGTTTTTTGTTTCAGCGGTTCTTGAAAGTCTTGAGCAAATTGTTTCGGACAATGGCGCTGCAATATCTGCAAGCTCTTTTCCCGAACAGTATCCCGTAAGATTCATTTCGGGGAATAAAGCGATATCAGCCCCGGCGTCAGCTGCTTTTTTGCTGAATTCGATACAGGCAGCCAGGTTGGATTGCACTTGACCCGGTATGCAGTTCTGGACTGCAAGAGCGATTGTTGTGTCTTTCATACCTTGAAATTGGCACTGATTTTAAAAAGATCGGTGGCCGGAAGATTCAATATATCTTCAATTCCGGTTCGATCGGATATTTCCCTCAGGTTGCGTTCGATTCTATCAACCGATTCTTCGATAAACGTAAACCATACATTATAGTCGTGTTCTCTCAGGTAGTTGTGTGTTACGCCTCTGTACGAATTTACCACATCCGTAAACATTTCGATCATATCAGAAGGGACCCGGGCGGCACACAACGTACTGCTGTAACCGACTTTTCCCGGTGTGAAGTTGCCCCCGATTCTTCGAATGATCTGATTGCCTTTCATTCGATTAATTCTGTTGATCACCGTTTCTTCTGCAAGATCAAGTTCTTCTGCGATTTTGAGAAACGGGCGGGGGTGGATGGGAAAATCCTTTTGTATTCTGTTTGCAATCTTTCTGTCCAAATCATCCATGGGGCCAACAAATCATTACCGATGCCGGAGTTAATAAAAAAAAGGCCCTGCAATAAACCGACTTTATCGCAGGGCCTCAGAACCATTTCTTACGAAGACTTACAGATGCTTATACACATCCTGTGGGCTTGGGAAGACCGGCCATCTTACAGGCACCTTTTCCAGGTCCGGAGGGAAAGAGCTCATAAATATGCTTGAGCTTAAATTTGGTGAGCTTTGAAAGCACACGAACCATAGGAGCGATTCCGTTCTTTTCGTAGTAGTCCTGAAGGATTTTGACTACTTTTTCATGTTCTTCCGTGATTTCATCAATGCCTTCCTGGGTCTTTACATAATCAACCCATTCTTCACACCAGCTGTTGTAGTCGAGGAGAAATCCGTCTTCATCTATCTCGAATGTTTTACCATTCATTTCTACTGTTGCCATTAAAATACCTCCTGTTTAAATAAAAATTGTCCATCTATCATTTAAGACGTACCGTCTTAGCTTATAAGATATTCTGTTACCTTATAGCACCATTTTTGACTTGTCAATACATAGATGCATATCCGGTCTAATTTTTTACATATCCTAATATTCTTTGGGAGTACGATTTAACCGGTCCAGTGTGAACACCGGGCCGTCCTTGCATACAAGTTCTTTGCCGATATTGCATCTGCCGCACATGCCGATTCCGCACTTCATTCGGTTCTCAAGGGACATAATGATCTGGTTTTCCTTGTATCCGAGCTTTTCAAGCACGGGCTGGGTGAACTTGATCATGATCGGCGGGCCGCAGACAATGGCATAGGTGTCGGAATCGGCTTTCGGAGCCACCTTTTCGGTTATCTGCGGGACAAAACCGGTATGATGCTTCCAGTCCGGATCATCGGTCCCGTCAACCGTGATATGCATGTTGATGTCCTGCCGCTTTTCCCATTCTTCAAGCTCGTCTTTGTATAGAAGCATTCCAGGCGACCGCGCTCCGTACACCACATGAATGTCCTTGAACCCGGGCCGGTTTTCAGGATCGATCATGTAAATAATGGAGGAACGAAGGGTGGTGAAGGCAAATCCCCCGCCTATAATCAGGACATTCTTTCCTTGGAGGGATTCCCAGGGATACCAGTTTCCCAGAGGCCCTCTGATCCCCATGATATCACCGACTTTCATGTTGTGGAGAAAGGTGGTGACAACACCGGTTTTAAAAACGGTAAATTTGACGAATCCCTTTTCCGTGGGAGATGATGCGATTCCGATGGGGATTTCCCCCATGCCCGGTATCGACAGTTCGGCAAACTGGCCTGCCTTGTATGAAAATTTTTCTTCATCCTCTTTATTCAGAAAAACGAAAGTAAACGTTTTAAGGCTCTTGTCTTCCGTTGCAATTTCTATATCTTCAATGCGCACCGGATAGGGTATATAGGGGTTCTCCATGACGCCTCCTTTGTCCGATTTATGCTGTTTCTTCAAAAGCATTCAATTTGTTGCATACTTCCCTGATATCGATATTCACCGGGCATTGTTTCACACACCTGCCGCATCCCACGCACATAATCCCCTGTTCGTACTTGTCAAGGAAGTATTTGAGTTTGTGCATAAACCGCTGCCTGACCCTTGAAGTCTTTTCCCCTCTCGGATTGTGCCCTGACGAATGCAGTGTAAAAAGAGGGGACATGCAGGTATCCCAGTTTCTCATCCTGACGCAGGTGTTGCCCTTGGTTTCATCCTGGATATCAAAACACCAGCAGGTGGGACATACAAACGTGCAGGTGCCGCAGTTGATGCAGGAAAAAGCAATATCGTCCCAGAACGGGGCGTTGTACAATTCTATAATGCTTTTTTCCCTGATGTTGTCGTACGCAACGTGGGAACTGATCGCTTGTTCGGCCTTTTCTTTCAGGGTGTTGATTCTTTCCAGTGCCTCTTTGTCATCTGCCGGAGCCTCAAAACCGCAACTTTGTACAAACGCCTTTCCTTTTTCGGTGAGAATCTTGGCATAATACTGATCGTTGTCATCCACAAGCAGAACATCCAGGGCGGATTCGTCAAAAGGTCCGGTGCCGGTGGAGGTGGAAAAATCACAGGTTCCCGGAGAATTTTCGGCAAGGCCGATAAGGGTCGTGGCTTCCAGTGCATCGCAGAAATACGGGTCCCGGTACTCACCGTTGTCGAAATTCAAGTGCAGAAGTTCAATCGCTTTTGCATCATACGGTCTGATACCGATTACCGCACGCGGGGAATAATCCGCATCCACCCGTTTCATTATATGGTGATCCGGATCGGATTCATCAAATGTGGTATACAGCATTTTCTCCGTCTGCGGGAACAGTACGGATTTTGCCGACAATATGGAATCGGTGTACTCCATGGTTGGATACTCTTTGGTGTCGAGCTGCCGTATGGTATAGTAGTCCTTGTATTTTGCAGGCCCGAAGAGCTGGTACTCCTTTCTTGCTTTATCCACACCCTGCTTGAAATTGTTCTTGTCTATCTTTACCACGTTCATAGCGTATTCCCTTTTTCATTTACTTGATAAAATCATCAGGATCTTCCGGACTGTAGGTATCCAGGGGCGGCCGTCTGGTTTGATCAAGTCCCGCATCCCAGCCAAAAAGCTCTGAAGCATCCTTGTTGAGTTTTTTGGTAAATTCCCTCACTTTTATGCCCATGGGGCATGCATCCTCACATGCACCGCAGTCCGTACACCTGCCTGCACAGTGAAAAGCTCTCAAAAAGTGAAACGTCTGGATATCGGTTTCGTTCTGGCCCTTTCCCACCCACTGGGGCCCGGATTCGTCTACAAAGCAGGTCGGACAGTAGCAGAGCGGGCATGCATTTCTGCAGGCATAACACCGAATACAGTCGGCTGTCAGTTCT
Source organism: uncultured Desulfobacterales bacterium (assembly GCA_964346265.1). Taxonomy (GTDB): domain Bacteria; phylum Desulfobacterota; class Desulfobacteria; order Desulfobacterales; family Desulfobacteraceae; genus JAIPEK01. The sequence goes on along the minus strand of CAYFVA010000005.1, from coordinate 18,726 downwards.
GTGAAATATTGATATTTTTCCTCCGGGTCCATGTTTTCGATTTTCTCAACAGAGGCAAACCGGTTTTCAACTTCCGGTTCCGGGACAAGCTCTCCTGCAAGTTCGTCATGGATCACCGGGTTCGGCTGGATGCATGTTGTACAGCAATCTCTCAGGTACTCCTGTTTTTTGAGAACCTCTTCTTTTTCAAAGGACTTCACGGTGATCTTGTCCCCGTTTTCTGAAAATCCGGTCAAATCATCCCCGAATTCGGCGGCGATACGCCGTTTGTCCACCATGCCGGAACAGGGGACACCAATGATATACACCTGATCCCTTTTGATTTTGTTTTCCACGATATGGGTGACAATGTTCCTGGAATCACAGCCTTTCGCCACAACAGCGATGGTTTCATTTTCATCGGTGATGTAGTTGGCAAGGTTCATCACACAGGTGCTGTTAAAAACAAGTTCCTCCGCCTGTTCGGCTGTCCGGGCGGCAAACGGGTTGGTCGCCATCGGGATGGAGCCCTTTTTATAGCCGATCACCTTGTCCACCTTTCCCTCTTTGAGAAGGCTTGCGGCTATACTCCTGATCTTTTCCGTATATGTATCCATAAGCTGACCTTTAATTGTAGATTTTTTTGTATTTTTCATTGGGGCCAAGGGCTCTTACCTTTTCGGTAATCTCTTTGACCACGTCCGCAAACTTGGTTGCTTCGGCCGAAGATATCCAGGAAAAATGGACCCTTTCCCTTTCAATGCCGATATGTTCAAGCAGGTTGCCCATGAGAGCGAATTTTCTTCTTGCATAATAATTACCATCCAGGTAATGACATTCACCTGGATGTCAACCGGAAACCCAGACGGCATCCGCTCCTTCCCTGAAGGCGGACAAAACGAATTTCGGACTCATCCGCCCGGAGCAGGGAATCCGGATGATCCGGATATCAGGCGGGTATTCCAGCCGGCTGACGCCGGCAAGGTCTGCTGCACCATAACTGCACCAGTTGCAGAGAAAACTTACAATTTTTATATCTTTGTCAGGCATAATTTCATTCTCCTTTATACGACTTCATCCAGCGCAAATATCTGTGAAAAGATCTGATCGGTGTTGAACCCTTTCAGGTGAAGGGCGCCGGATCTGCAGGAGGCGACACAGAGACCGCAGCCTTTGCACAGAACCGGGTTGATTTCCGCTTTTCCGCTGTAACGGCCTTCTTCGACAAAAGAGGGAGCGGAATAGGGACATATGGCCACACATACACCGCAGGAACTGCATTTTTCCTGATCCACCAGTGCCACCGTGCCGCTTGTGAACAGGTTGTCCTTTTTGCCCAGCAGGGTCAGCGCACGGGATGCAGCCGCCTTGCCCTGGGTAATGGCTTCATCCAGGGGTTTGGGATAGTGGCCGGAACCGCAGATGAACACACCGTCTGTTGCAAATTCAGCAGGTCCGAGTTTGGCGTGTTTTTCCACAAAGAAGCCCTCTTGGTTGAGGGGGACTTTGAAGAAATTGGCCAGTTTTTCATCCTTTCTCGGGATGATCGCGGTTGCAAGCACAAGAAGATCGGATTCAATCTCAAGGGGCTTGTTCAGAACATGGTCCTTTGCCTTTATAATGAGACGGCCGTTCTCCGGGTGAACTTCGGGCTTGTTTTCAAGGTCGTACCGGATGAAGATCACGCCCAAATCTCTTGCTTTCTTGTAGAGAAGCTCGTTCTCTCCGTATGTGCGGATATCTCTGTAGAGGATAAAGACGTCCATATCCGGCTTGCGGGTTTTCAGCTCGATTGCGTTGTGAACCGAATGGGTGCAGCATATCTTTGAACAGTACGGCCGGTTCGCATCCCTTGACCCCACGCACTGGATAAAAGCGGCCGAATTCATTTTGTCAAGCTCGTCACTGTTCTCAATGAGCATACGGTCCAGATCGAGCGCGGTTACGACCCGGTCGTCCCTGCCATAGGCATACTCATCCGGCTCATAAGCTGTGCCTCCGGTTGCCAGAACTGCGGCACCGTATTCAATTTCACTTGATTGGCCGTTTTCGGTGATGCGGGACTTGAAGTTCCCGACAAAACCGTCCACGCTTTCGATGGTCGTGTTCAGGTGAACCTTGATGTTGTCGGCTGCATTGACATCTTCGGCAATGGATTTGACCTCCTTCTGGATGTCTTCCCCTTTCGGGGTCTTATAAAGCTTCAGTGCCTCTCCGCCGAGCCGGTCCTGCTTTTCTATGATATGGACCTCGTACCCCTGGGAGGAAAGACTGCGGGCGGCTGAAATGCCGGCCATTCCTCCGCCGATCACCATCACCCGTTCATCCATGGGGATTTTTTCCTCTTTGAGCGGTTCAGAGAGAGCCGCCTTGGATACGGCCATTCGAACAAGATCCTTGGCTTTTTTCGTGGCCAGGTCCGGATTGTTTTTGTGGACCCAGGAGTCCTGGTTCCGGATATTGGTCATTTCAAAAAGGTATTTGTTCAACCCGGCATTTTCAAGGGTTTCCTGGAAAAGGGGCTCATGGGTTTTGGGGGTACATGCGGCCACGACCACCCGGTTGAGGTTTTTCTCCTTGATGTACTCCACCATTTTGTCCTGGGCGTCCTGGCTGCAGGCAAACATGGGCTCGTCGGCAAATTCCACATACGGAAGGGTCTTGGCGTATTCCGTCACATGGGCGCAATCGACCACCCCTTTGATGTTGGAGCCGCAGTCGCAGATAAACACACCGATTCTCGGCCGTTCTCCTACCACATTAATCTGGGGAACATCTTCAATCTCTTTGGTCAAAGTGTTACGGGCCGGGCTCAGAGCATCACCTGCCGCGGATGCGGCCGCACTTGCGTCGAGAACGGACTGCGGGATGTCCTGGGGCCGGTTGAATGCCCCTGCCACATAAATCCCGTCCACGGAGCTGGATACCGGATCAAAGGTGGAGGTGTTGCAGAAACCGCTGGACGAAATCTCGATATTCAGTTTTTCCGCCAGTTTCCGGGTCTCTTCCGGAATTTCAAGTCCCACCGACAGCACCACCATGTCGTAGATTTCTTTTTGCATCTCACCGGCTTCATCCGCATACACCACTTCCAGATCATGGGTGCCGGGTACTTCAGTGACCGAATGAACCCTGGAGCGGATAAAGTTGACGCCGTGTTTCTCTTTGGCGTTGTTGTAGTATTTTTCAAAATCCTTGCCTGGTGTGCGCATATCCATGAAGAAGATCGAGCAGTCAAGCTCGTCTCCGGCATGCTCCTTGGCGATGATCGCCTCTTTTACCGCATACATGCAGCAGACCGAGCTGCAGTGGGCGTTGTCACATTTGTTGATGTCCCTGGAGCCCACGCACTGGAACCACGCAATTTTTTTGGGATCTTTTCTGTAGCCTGCAAGCTCTTTGTCTTTTTTCTTTTTCGGGTTCATCGGAACTTTGGGCATCGTGTTGATATGGCCCATGGTGGGGCCGGTGGCCGAAAGTATCCGTTCAAACTCCATGGCCGTGACCACGTTGGGATAATTGGAGTACTGGTAATTGTCAAATTTGGATGGATCAAAGGGTTTGTACCCGGGAGACAGGATGATGGAGCCCGCTTTTATGGAAAAGGTCTCCTCCTTGTCGTCGTAATTGATGGCGGATGTCGGGCAGACTTCCTCGCATGTTCCGCACTTGTCCTTGGTGAGTTTCAGGCAGGTTTCCGGGTCCAGCCTGTACTTGAGTGGAACCGCCTGTGGATATTCCACGTACGCGGATTTCCTTTTGACAAGGCCCTCATTGTATTCATCATCCGCCTTGCCTGGGCATTTTTCCGCACATGCGCCGCACCCGATACAAAGATCCGTATCCACGTATCTCGGCTTTTTGCGTATGTCGATCTCGAAATTCCCCTTTTCTCCCTTGACATCGATGAGCTCTGAAAGTGTGAGCAATTCAATGTTTAAATGCCGGCCGACCTCGACCAGTGTAGGAGCGATAATTCACATTGCACAGTCGTTGGTTGGAAACGTCTTGTCCAGCTGGGCCATGACACCGCCGATGGACGGACCTTTCTCCACCAGATAGACATAGTAACCAGAGTTGGCCAAATCAAGAGCAGACAGCATGCCGGATATTCCGCCACCTATTACCGCCACCGATCCTGTTACATTGTTGCCCATAGTAAAATCTCCTGTTTGTTTTCGATGGAACAGATACATATGTTGTTGTGCTTTTGCATTAAAACTCTAAAATATAGAAAGTTGAAAGCAAAATCAATTTTTATTCGATTTTAAATCATATAAAATTGTGTTAATCAATAGTAAATAGAGGATATGAAAAAATAGTACAACAATAAATATGATGAGAACCAGAATTGTCGTGATAGCGGGTCCTACCGGAATAGGGAAAACAGGCTTCGCCATCCGGGCCGCAAACCGTTTTGACGGAGAAATTATTGGAGCCGACTCCATGCAGATTTACCGGTACATGGACATCGGCACGGCCAAGCCGGATAAAGACGAGCAGGCGCTTGCAAGGCACCACTTGATCGATGTTGCCGATCCGGACGAACCGTTTGACGCGGCCTGCTATATCAGGGAGGCGGACCGGGCGATACAGAACATCACCGCAAGAGGGAAAACTCCCATCGTGGCCGGGGGAACCGGCCTTTATATAAGAGCGCTGGTGCATGGTCTCTACGGCGGCAGGGCCCCGGATCCGGCTGTAATGGAAGAACTTGAGGCAAGGCTTGCCACCCGCGGTCCTGAATGGCTTCACGGAACACTTTCTGAAATCGACCCGCAGCTTGCCGAAACCATTCACCCCAATGATACGTTCCGGGTGAAAAGAGCCCTGGAAGTTTTTGAGAGCACCGGTACGGTCAAGTCGGATTTTCTCAAAAATCACAATTTTGAAGATCAGCGATATGAGTGCATCAAGATCGGGCTTGGCATGGACCGCAATTTGTTGTATGAAAGAATCAACCGCAGGGTCGATGAAATGATTGCCTCCGGACTCACGGACGAGGTGAAAAAATTGTTGGAAATGGGGTATTCAGGTACGCTTAAATCGATGCAGTCCATCGGGTACCGGCATATAGTCGAATATCTTGAAGGAAAGACGGATTTTGAAGAAGCTGTGCGCACACTGAAGCGGGATACCCGAAGATTTGCAAAACGCCAGTTTACATGGTTTTCAAAGGAAAAGGGGCTGCTCTGGTTTGATCCTGCAGAACCCGGCAGGGCGTATGAAACAATCAATGAGTATCTTGGATGAACGTTTTGACATATTCTGTAATTGTTATATATTGTTCAGGTTCTGATACTGGGTGTGCAAAAGAAAATTTTTTACTGAAATGGAATTTATGAAAAAAAACAGCCCGATTACAGTCAGTGTTCTGATTTTTGTTGTGACAATAATCTCTGTTTTTATTCTTGCCTCGTGTGCTGAAAAAAGACCGGGAAAGGTGAAAATAAAGGAAAAGGAAAAGCCTGCCGAAAAAGCGGTCAAGGCCGAAAAAAAGAAAACGGAAAAACCGGGAGACCAAAGACCTTCTCTTTATGAGGTCCTTGTTCGAGAAGCTCGTAAATTGGTGGGGGCAGGGGAAATACGGGAGGCCCTGGTTTTTTACAACAAGGCATTGAGTCTGGCTTCCGGATCTGAAAAAAAGGCGGTGCTGGAAAGTGTCAGGCAGGTTCTTCCCCGGGCTGATGTCTCTACACTGCGGGAACTTGCCGGAACCGAAGATCTGTTTATCCCGAAACCTCTGATCATATACCGGCTTATCCTGACCCTGGCGCTTGAAAAAAATTATAAAGACACATTACAGGCGATTGAAATCTTTGAGGAAAAATATCCGGAGCACCATTTCTCCAAGCATGTAGCCGAGCTGAAACGGCTTATTCAAAAATCGAGGTTCAAAAGAGGGCTTGTAGGGTGTATGCTGCCCCTTACGGGAAAATATTCGTTTTTCGGCAAAAAGGCCATGAACGGCATTGAATTCGCTGTAAAAGATTTCAGGGAAAGCCATCCGGACCGGCATATCCGGTTGGTCATAAAAGATACGGGGTCGGATAAAGAGCAGGCGATTTCCGGTGCCAAGGATCTTGCCGACATGGGTGTCGCCGCATTGATCGGTCCGATGGGTACAGCCGGAACCGTGGGGCGGACGGCGGAAGAAAAAGGCATCCCCATGATCGCCATGACTCAGAAAAAGCTGAATTTATCGGAAAATAAGTTTCTGTTCTCCAATTTTTTAACTCCCCGGCTTCAGGTAAAAGGACTTGCATCATATGCATTTTACCGACTCGGCATCAATAATTTTGCTGTTTTATACCCTGAAGATGAGTACGGCAAAACCTATATGAACCTTTTCTGGGACATGGTAGAGGAGTTTGGCGGGCAAATCAAAGGAGTGGAGTCCTACCTCCCGGATCAGACCGATTTTTCCGAGAATATCCAAAAAATAACAGGGGAATTTTACGGGGTTCCGGATTTTATGAAAGAGAATACGGATCAATATGAAAGCATCCTGCAGGTCAAAGACAAAGACAAAGATGAAGATAAGGAACAGGAGCAAGAACAGAAAGAAGCCCGTGGAGGAACAAGAGGGACAGACAAAGACGAGAAGGTGAAGTTTAAACTCGATTTTGAGGCAATCTTTATTCCGGATTCATCTGAAAAAGTCAGTATGATACTCCCCCAGCTTGCGTTTCACGACATTGAAAATGTGGTGCCTATGGGCACGAATTTGTGGCATAACAAAAGCCTTATCGAAAATGCAGGCGAATATACGGAGAATGCCGTGATTACCTCGGGTTTTTATCCCGAAAGCCGTATGAATTTAAAGGCGAGGAATTTTGCCCGGGAGTACGAGAGCCTTTACGGAACCATCCCGGGATTTATTGAAGCGGTCGCATATGACTCCGCTTCAATTGTACTGGAAAGTCTTCTCGATGAATCGATCAAATCAAGAGAAGGGGTGCGGGACGCCATCGCGGGCGGCATGGTATTTAACGGCGCCACAGGGAAAACCTATTTTGACCAAAACGGGGATCTTCACAAAGAGCTCTTTTATCTGACCATTAAAAAAAACGATTTTACCGAAATCAGGCGCTCGTCTCCTCCCCGGGAATGAAAAAATCCTGCTGTCCGGTTGCTTCCAGAACCGACTGCCAGAGTTTTCCGTTGGGATCCACATACTTTCTCATGCCGGCGGAAGCGTCCATGGGAATATGAACATAGTTGTTGTTCCAGAAGCTGACCAGAAGTTTGGTTTTCCCGGCCATCCCCGCATGCACCGCATCCCTTCCAAGGAGACCGCAAAAGACGCTGTCGTTTGCATTGGCCGGAAGGCTCCGGATCATATAACTCGGATCAATGTATTTCAGTGAAATCGGCATATTCTTTTGTTCGAACCACCCGACAATCTTTTCCTTGAGAAAAATACCGATATCCCGGAGCTTAAGGTTGCCGGACGCATCATACTCTTTCTCGTGGCCTTCAAAATAGCTCTGGCCGGCTCCTTCCGCCACAATGATAACGGCGTGTCTGCGCTGTTTGATGCGTTTTTCCAGTGCGGAAAAAAAACCGTTTTCTCCATACAGATCAATATCGATTTCAGGAATCAGGACAAAATTGGCATCCTGCTGGGCAAGGGCGGTTGTAGCAGCCAGAAATCCAGAGTGTCGTCCCATGAGCTTGATCAGTCCAACGCCGTTGGGATATGCTTCCGCTTCGTTGTGAGCTCCTTTTATGGCATTTGTGGCAACGTCCACCGCCGTATCGAACCCAAAGGATTTGGACACCAGGTGAATGTCGTTGTCAATGGTTTTCGGAATGCCCACGACACTGATTTTAAGATTTCGGGTTTCGATTTCTTCCGCGATCTTTTTGGAAGCGATCAGGGTACCGTCCCCGCCGACCATGAAAAGAATGCCGATATTCATTCTCTCGAGGCAGTCCACCACCAGACTGATATCCTGGGCCCCCCTGGATGAACCCAGAATAGTCCCTCCCATGTCCTGTATACCGGAAACGCTATTTGGGTTGAGTTCCATGACATCGTGCCCGTATTCCGGGATGAATCCTTCCAGGCCGTACCGTATGCCGTAAATGTTTTTGACTTTATAACAATGATACAGTTCGAGCACGATGGAACGGATGATATCGTTCAGTCCGGGGCAAAGCCCTCCGCATGTGGTAATGGCGCATTTTACCTTGCTGGGATCGAAAAAGATTTTTTCCCTGGGCCCCGCTTGTTCAAAACTGGGCATATCATCCACGGAAACAAATTTGTCCGGTACGTTCTCGGTTTCCGTCTGGATGAGTGTCCTTCTGTCATCTGATATAAATCGTTTGGGAAATCTGGCGCCTGTGGATTTTATGAGCGGGGATGATACCCTGGGTGGTCCCAGGCTGGTAATGTCGGTGCAAATCTGGTCCGGGTTCACTTTCCACCTCCGTTGAATTTAAATTCTCCTTTGCCGAGAATGTCATGCAGATGCAGCATCCCCTGGAAACGGCTGTCATGATCCACAACCGGCAGTACGGTGATTTGATTTTTTTCCATCAGGTTAAGGGCCTCATAAAGGAAGGAATCCGCCGAGATGTTCAAAGGGTGCCGGGTCATGGCTGACTCGACGTTCATGGCGGAAAAATCGGTGTCTGCCTTTGCCACCATGTGCCGGATGTCTCCATCCGTAATAATACCAAAGAGCCGGTCCTCCGCATCAAGAATGAAAACCGCTCCCATCCGGTATTTTTCCACTTCTCTGATGGCATCAGTCATACAGGTCCCAACAGGAACCGCAGGAGAGTCTTTCGCTGAAAACATAATCTCCCGTGCCCGTAAAGACAGTCTCTGCCCAAGCACTCCGCCGGGGTGGGATTTCCTGAAGTCCACCTTTTTAAACTGTTTTTTGTTGATCAGCACAACAGCAAGAGCGTCTCCCATGGCAAGCTGGGCGGTCGTGCTTGATGTAGGGGCAAGTCCCAGCGGACAGGCTTCTTTTTTTACGCCGGTGTTGATCACTATATCACTGAGGCGGGCCATAAACGATTCCGGGTTGCCTGTAAAAGAAACAATGCTGCATCCGAAATCCCTGATGGTCGGCAGGAGCTGATTCAGTTCCTCGGTCTCCCCGCTGTTTGAAATGGCGAGGAACACATCCTGGCCCGTCACATTGCCGAGATCCCCGTGTACCGCTTCCACCGGATGAAGAAACAAAGCCCGGGTTCCCGTGCTGGAAAGGGTGGCGACAATTTTCCTGCCGATCAGCCCTGATTTGCCGATTCCCGATACAATGACTCTTCCGCCGGAGGCGCAGATCAGCTCGACGGCTTTTTCAAAGGATTCATCAATACACAGGGTAAGATCCAGAATACTCTGTGCTTCGGTTTTCAAAACCTCTATGGCTTCATCTATAATCATGGTTGTTCCATTTGTTTGTTTGTTGCCCCCGCAATTTTTTGGTACGGAGGTCTGCGAATTTTTCCTGAGATTGCGTATTATCCATTATAATTCGGTAAAAATCAACACATGGAAATTCAATGATAAAATCTGAAAGCTGATTTTTTAAGGGCATTGACATTTCGGCCCTACTTATGGCATCCTGAGAAGACTTAACTTTGAAAAGCGGATATTTTTTAAGTCGTATCTTGATCTGTTGACAATTCCTGTCACCCATCATTTTTCCTCTTAAATCAATGGATGCTTTTCAATTTTTGATAAACCTTTTTGTGGAACAAATGAAGCTTTATGCTTCAAATTTTTAATGGTAAAGGAGTAGTTATGTCTCAGGCCAACCAAGGTGATACAATTAAAATCAATTATACGGGAAAATTTGAAGACGGGACGGTTTTTGATTCTTCCGATGAAAAAGAACCTCTTGAATTTACAGCCGGTGAAGGCCAGATGATCGAAGGGGTTGATGACGCAGTAATCGGAATGTCCGTCGGAGATACAAAAAATGTCGAGGTTCCGCCTGAAAAAGGGTATGGCAACCGGATGGAAGAAATGGTTGTCAATATTGACCGGGGGCAGTTTCCGGAAGATTTGACTCCGGAACCCGGTCTGACCATTCAGCTGATGGATCAGAACAGCGGGAAACCCATTATCGCGACCATCGTGGAAGTCGGGGAAGCCGAGGTCACGATTGACGCGAATCATCCGCTTGCCGGAAAAAATCTGTTTTTCGACATTGAAAGAATTGAATAATTGAGGAAATAAAAACGGGCATCCCTGGTAAATTCAATCCGTGTTCCGTATTGAAAATTTTTATTGACTTATAGAAAGAATATGGTACTATATCCAACTTTTTTTGTTGGGTTTTGAACCGTAAATCATAGCGGCAACACGGTTTGTGTTTATTTATTTGTTTGTAAAGGGGGATATATATCATGATTTGTACAACTGTAAAGGAAGGTGAAGACTGCGTGTTCATGGCGTCAACCGGTTGTGCTTACAACGGAGGCGGCTGTAAACCGGTAATAGACGCGTGCGAAGGATGCGCCAGGGTCAAAGAATACCAGGTCGGCAGATACTGTACAGCCTCGCCTGATCCGGCGGTGAAGTGGAAAAACGGGAACTGCAACATTGCCACCCACATCAAGACGGATGCGGCCGCCGGTAAAAAACAGAAAGTAAATCCGATTAAAGCATCAAAGCGGAAATAATTCACCATCCCACCGATTTCCCTGCGGGACAATGGAGCAGCTCTCTCCCGCAGGGAACAAGGCCCTCGGAAATACATAATTCCACCATCCGACTTGTCCTGTGGTCCGTCTTCTGCGTCGCGCCGGTGGGCACATATTCCAATATGCTCCCACCGGCGCGCCTTGAATACAGAGCAAAATCCTGCGTCCTATGGAGAAATTATGTATTTCCGAGGACCTACCCATGAAAATAATACTTGACCGGGAAGTCTCCAATACTGTACAGGGATACTTGTATCTCAAAACAAATACAATTTTATAAGAATCATGCATATGAACCCCATTGCAGAACAACTGAACCAAACGATTGAGTCCGCCAACCCGCATGTATATGAAATGCTGTCGGATACGGGCAAAAATCTTTTTTTTCCGAAAGGAATTCTCAGCCAGAGTGCCGAGGCGAAACAAAAAGCCCATCGGATCAACGCCACCATTGGTATTGCAAAAGAGGGTGGAGCGGTCATGGGACTTGAAAGTATCACTTCGCAGATCAATGGGCTGAGTCCGGGTGAATATCTCCCGTACGCCCCGTCGTTCGGCAAACCTGAACTGAGGGACCGGTGGAAGCAGGAAATTCAAAGGAAAAATCCCTCTCTTGGAGCGAAAGAAATCAGCCTTCCTGTTGTCACCTGCGGTGTTACTCACAGCATCAGCACCTTTGCAGATGTATGGATTGATCCGGGTGATCCGGTTTTGCTGCCGGACATGATGTGGGGCAATTACAACATGACCCTGAAAGTTCGGAAAGCAGCCGATATTCAACATTATAAAACTTTTAGCCCGGAACTTTCCGCCTGTGATCTCGATTCCTTGGAAGAGACGGTCCGGCGCTTTTCAGCCACTCATAAAAAAATTGTTCTGATTTTCAATTTTCCCCACAACCCGAGTGGATATTCCATCACTGAATTTGAAGCGGAACGGATTGCCGACATATTGATCCAGGCGGCTGAAAAGGGAACGAATATCATTGCAGCCTGCGATGACGCCTACTTCGGGCTCTATTACGACAATGAAGTTATGAAGGAGTCTCTGTTTTCAAAGCTTTCCGGAATTCACATGCGCATCATGACCGTGAAACTGGACGGCGCAACAAAAGAGGATTTTGTGTGGGGATTCCGGACCGGATTCATCACCTACGCCGTTTCCGGAAATCAGGGTATCGCGGCCGCTCACGAAGCCCTTGAAAAAAAGACGGCCGGCGCCATTCGAGGCTCTGTATCCAATGCTTCCCATTTGAGCCAATCCCTGCTTTTACAGGCCATGAAAAGCGATGCCTATCCCAAAGAGAAAGAAAAAAAGTTTCAGCTTTTAAAAAAACGGGCTTTGAAAGTCAAATCCGTCCTGCAGCTCCCCCGTTTTCAAGCGGCCTGGGATGTATATCCCTTCAACTCGGGGTATTTTATGTGTATTCGGCTGAAAAAAACAGATGCAGAGGAACTACGGGTGCACCTGCTTGAAAAGTACGGTACCGGGCTGATATCGATAGGATCTCAAAATCTGAGAATCGCTTTTTCATGCCTTGAAGAAGACGAGATTGAGCCATTGTTCGATACGATTCTCAAAGGAATCCAGGACCTTTCAGATGACGGGCGATGACTCAGCTTATCAATAACATAACCATACCCGAAATTAAAGTTGCCGGAAAATGGCTTTTCAACTTTATACTGATCGGGGTCATCGCAGGTTTAGGCTCTGTGGTATTCCATTTCCTCTGCGAGCTGGGGATGCACTATTTCATGGATATGATGGCCGGCTACCGGCCCGGCCTGCCTGCGGGGGAACATTACATGATCCCCCCCACAGACACTCCTTTCAACAAATGGGTTCTTCTGTTTCTTCCCGCCATCGGCGGACTTTTCAGCGGCTGGCTGGTATACACGTTTGCACCGGAGGCCGAAGGCCACGGAACAGATGCGGCCATAGATGCCTACCATACCAAAGGGGGGTTCATACGGGGCAGAATTCCGTTTATCAAGACCATTGCTTCGGCTGTTACCCTGACCACCGGTGGATCCGGAGGAAGGGAAGGGCCCATCGCTCAGATCGGCGCGGGGTTCGGATCTTTCCTTGCCACCCGGCTCAAACTTTCCGACCGGGAACGGCGGATCATGATGGCGGCCGGAGTCGGTGCAGGGGTCGGCAGTATTTTTCGGGCTCCTCTTGCCGGCGCACTTTTTGCCGCCGAAGTTCTGTACCGGGATCCGGAATTTGAATCGGAAGTGATTATACCGGCCGGTATCTCTTCTGTAGTGGCATACTGTATTTTCTGCCTGGTGTTCGGATGGGGATCCCTGTTCCAGTCGACACCGAACCTGAATTTTCAAAATCCCCTTGAACTCGGACCCTATTCGATTCTTGCAGTGGTGCTGGTGGGAACCGGGTTTTTGTATATCAAAACGTTTTATAAAGTCGGCGAGTACTTCCAGCGCATTAAAATCCCCAATCATTACAAGCCGGCCATCGGCGGACTTCTGACCGGTGTCATCGGGTTTTATCTGCCCTACACCCTGGCATTCGGTTATGGATTGGCCCAGAACGCTCTATTTAACGAATTGTCCATATCCGTGTTGCTGTTTCTGGCAATCGGTAAAATTTTTACCACCTCGTTTACCATCAGCTCAGGGGGAAGCGGGGGCGTCTTCGGTCCTTCCATTGTGATCGGCGGTGCAATGGGCGGAGTTGTCGGGAAATGTTTCCACAAAGTGATGCCCGGGGTAGTGGAAAATCCGGAAACTTTCGTGATTGTCGGTATGGCCGGTTTTTTTACCGCAGTTTCCAATACCCCGATCTCCACGATTATATTTGTCTCTGAAATGACCAATTCCTACCATCTTCTCCTTCCCAGTCTCCTGGTTTGTTCTCTTTGCTATCTGCTGTCCACCCGCTGGACGATATACAAACAACAGGTAAAAAACCGGGCGGTTTCTCCTGCCCATTCCGGAGAGTTCATGATGGATATTCTCCAGGTCATCAAGGTCAAGGATTTGATGTATACGATCAAAAAAGTGAAATGTGTCAATGAAGATATGCCGTTCAGTAAGTTCAAACAATTTTTTTCCACCACCAAACAGCACTATTTTCCTGTTCTGGATCGATACGACCGATTCTGCGGGATTTTTTCCTCCACGGACATACGGGCGGTGATTTTTACCAGCGGTCTTGAAGAGCTGGTGGTCATGAAAGATATTATGACCACCGAGATCATCAACACCAATGTGGATGAAGATTTGAACACGGTGCTTTTAAAACTGACCCAGAAAAATATCGACGCCCTGCCTGTTGTGAAAAAAGATGACGCCGGTGTGTTGCTCGGGCTTTTATACCGGAGGGACGTGATTACCCATTACAACAACTACATACAGAAGATGAAGGCCGGGGAATTCAACTCATAAACGATATTGAAAAGGGGGCGTATTATGGATCCTTCAGGGCTGATTCCTGCGGCAGAGGCGATCCCCACTCAATGGGGATGGTTTTATTTTTTTCTGATTCTAACCTTTATTCTTCATCTTCTTTTCATGAATGTGATGCTTGGGTCAGGGATCATCGCCTTAGTGAGACATTTGAAAAATGGAAACACCCCCTGCCCGGTTTGCAAAGATATCTCCCTGAAGCTTCCATACAAGATCGCTTTTGCTATAAATTTCGGGGTGGCTCCGCTTTTGTTTCTTCAGGTGCTTTACGGCCGGTTTGTTTATACAAGTTCTGTTATGATGGGGGTATACTGGCTCAGTGTAGTCGGGATCCTCATAATACTGTATTATAGTGCGTACATCTACGACTTCAAGTACGATCAATGGCCCGGCCTGAGAATATACTTCCTGTTAGCCATGGTTGTCCTGGCCCTGGTAATCGCCTTTGTTTTTTCCAACAATATGACCCTAATGATAAATCCTGAAAAATGGACAGGCTATTTTGAAAACAGGTCAGGAACCATGCTCAACTTGAGCGATCCTACTCTTATACCAAGATATTTACATTTTGTGGTGGCATCAGTTGCTGTGGCCGGACTTTTTATGGCTATCACCTGGAAATTCAAGCAGGACCCCCGGGCAGAGGAATATAGCAACCAGGGCATGACCTGGTTTTTTTACGCAACAATCGTTCAGGTCGGCGTAGGGCTCTGGTTTTTAATGAGCCTGCCCAAAGATATCATGCTTCTCTTTATGGGAGGGTCCGTGCTGTATACATCTGTATTCCTTCCGGGGCTTGCTGGTGTGGTATTGATTCTTGTTTTCAGTTTTAAAAAAATGGTCTGGCCAACCACGGCAGGTTTGGTTTTGACTGTTGTTTTTATGGTCGTACTGCGCGACCTGGTGCGTACTGCCTACCTTGCAGGCTATTATCATCCTTCTGAACGCACCGTTGCCCCGGAATATGCTCCCCTGTTTATCTTTATCGCGGTTTTTGTTGCAGGTCTGGGAGCTGTTTTTTATATGCTCAAACTTGCCTTTGAAGCCGGAAAGGAGGGGTAAATGAATTATCCGGTATGGGAGTTATATACTTTTGGCGGCGGGTTCTGGATCGCAATTATTGCGATACTGCATGTGTTTGTAGCGCATTTTGCCATTGGAGGCGGTCTTTTTCTGGTATTGACAGAAAAAAAGGCGTACCGGGAAAATTCAACTCAGATTCTTGAATATATAAAAAGACATACCAAGTTTTTCATGCTTTTGACCCTGGTTTTTGGAGCCGTCAGCGGCGTGGGGATCTGGTTTGTGATCTCATTGGTCAGTCCCGCGGCCACTTCCAGGCTTATTCATACGTTTGTGTATTTCTGGGCCATTGAATGGGTCTTTTTTATGGCGGAGATCATCGCTATATTTGTTTACTTTTATACCTTCAGCAAGATGCGCAGAGACAAGCATGTCATGGTCGGGTGGATGTATTTTATCTTTGCCTGGCTGTCTCTTTTCATGATCAACGGGATTATCGCTTTTATGCTCTCTCCTGGTGAATGGCTTGAGACCGGCAATGTCTGGCATGGATTTTTTAATCCTACTTTCTGGCCGGCCTTGTTCTTCAGAACGTTTATTGCTCTTATGCTGGCGGGTCTTTACGGCTTTGTTACTTCTTCGTGGATAAAGGATCAACACTTCAGAAAAAAGATGATCAGATATTGTGCCAAGTGGCTGCTTTTGCCCTTTGTCTTTCTGATTATATCAGGCATCTGGTATCTTTCCGCTATGCCCGAAGACGCCAAAGCCATGATCCTCGGGCGTTCTCCTGAGATCGTTCCTTTTTTCAAAGCCTTTATCTGGCTTTCTGTTATCATCGTTCCGGCCGGCCTTATTTACTCCATACGCATGCCGGGAAGCATAATAAAACCTGTCGCCTTTATACTCCTTTTTATCGGGCTTCTGTATATGGGAAGTTTCGAGTGGATGCGGGAGGCTGGGCGAAGACCGTATGTGATTTATGAAACGATGTATTCCAATTCCATTCCAGTGGAAATGGAGCAGGAAATCAATGACAAGGGCCTGCTTCAAACGGCCAAATGGGTTGAAAACCGTGAACTGTCAGAAGAAAATATGGTTATGGCCGGAAAAGAGATATTTACTCTGCAGTGCATAAGCTGCCATAGTGTTGACGGGCCATTGAACGATATCAGACCTCTTACGGCGAAATTCGGGCTGTACGGGATGGATGCCGTGCTTAACGGAATGGGCAAAATTTATGACTATATGCCCCGATTTATGGGTACCCGGGAAGAGCGTATGGCTCTGGCCCGTTATCTGGTCGAGGATCTGCACGGAAAAGAGGTGAAAGCGGCCGAACCCGTTGAAGTTGAAGCTCTGGACTCCAAGGTGCCTCCATTTGATTCTGAAGAGGACGAATATGTCCTGATGGCCTGGAACACCCTGGGACTGAAATGTATATCAGATTGTGATGAGTACTGGTCTCTTCTGCCCCCCGGGAACACCCTCTACGCTCAGCTTGTGCGCAGGGATTTTCTGCCGGAAATCGTTCTTGATGATGTGCTCCTGACGTACCGTGTAGAGGATGGATTTGAAAACCCCGCAGACCATGTCTCATTCTGGGATAACGCAGAGTCGCTTATCGGCCGCAGGCTGCCGGATAATATCAGCAGCAAAGACAATGGGGTACAGGGTGAATTTACACTCAATGAAGATCTTATGACGTATGTGGCAGACGGCATTCCCGTGGTACCATATTCAGATGACGGGAGCATAAACCCTTATCCTTTCTTTTCTATTGAAGCCAGGGATAAGAATACAGGTGAACTTTTGGCAGAAACCAGGGTGGTGGCCCCTGTATCTGCTGAAATGGGCTGCAAAACCTGTCATGGAGGAGAATGGAGGGTCCGGGGCAAAATGGGTATATCAGCTGTAACAGCCTCTGATGTACTGAGACTTCACGACAAGAGAAACAAGACTGATCTGTTGGAAAGGGCAAATGCCGGCAATCCTGTTCTGTGTCAGAGCTGTCATCCGGATCCGCTTTTAAACGCCGCAGGTGATCCGGAACTGCTGAACCTGCCGGCGGCTTTGCATGGATTTCATGCCAATTATCTGACAGACAGGGAAGGGGCTGAAGCCTGCAATGCCTGTCATCCCAGTGATCCTGACGGTCTGACTGACTGTAAACGCGGGGTTCATGCCACAACCATAAGCCTTGATTGTACGAGTTGTCATGGAACCCTTGAGGATCATGCCCTTACTCTGCTCAAAGGAGAATATGAACTCGGTAAGACAGAACGTGCCGGAAAGCTGATGAAACACATTGAACCCAGACTGGCGGAGTCAATTGATGACATTGCTCCCCGCACACCATGGCATCAGGAACCTGATTGTCTTACCTGTCATCAGGATTTTGAAAAGCCGGAAAGTCATGATGTTTCAGGTTTTAATGTCTGGAATGATCATGCAGGCGAGCTGTACCGGTTGCGTGCCGGTTATATGGGGCTTATGTGCCAGTCCTGTCATGGATCCACCCATGCTCAGTATCCGGCAGTGAATAAGTTTGGTAAAGATCGGGATAATATTCAGCCCCTTCAATACCAGGGGGAGCCGTATACCATAGGCGCCAATCAAAATTGTGCGGTTTGCCATACTGAGGAGATGGACTTTGCGGCTCATCATCCCAATATGCTGAAAGGAACCAGAAATAAAAGAGACTGAGGTCCTCAGTCGAGTGTAGCTCATATCAAGTTCAACAGCGTTTAATACTCCACTTTGATCAAAAACAGACCCTGTGGTGGGGCGGTCGGTCCTGCAAGGCACCGGTTGCGCGCCGTCAAAATTTCATGGAATCTTTCCGGTCCCATTTTTAAAAGTCCGGCCTGTACGACCGTTCCGACAATGTTTCTCACCATGTACCGCAAAAAGCCGTTTGCAGATATTTTGAATACGATGCCGTCTTTTTCCCGTTTTTCCACTGCGGCGGAATAGACCTCCCGTATGGTACTGGATCGAGGGCTGCCGACCCCTTCAAATGATTTGAAATCATGACGGCCGGTAATCATGGGGCAGCATTCCTGCATAACGGCAAGCTGAAGCTCTTTTCCAATATGCCAGACATAATTTCTTCCTATGGCGACCGGTTCGGGCCGGTTGATAATATGATAATGGTAGGTTTTGCAGACCGCGTCGATCCGGGCATGGAAACCGTCTGCCACGACCCGGCAGTCCATGATTGTCACAGGTCCTTTTATGAGGCTGTTTGCCGCCTTTTTGAGGGAGTCCGGCTCCATATTTGTGTCCGCATGAAAGTTGGCCACCTGGTGTGTTGCATGAACTCCGGCATCCGTCCGTCCTGAACCTGTGATTCGGATTTTCCGGTTCAAAATGGTGGAAAGGGCACGCTCCAGTTCATGCTGAACCGTGAGGACATCATTTTGAACCTGCCATCCGGAATAGGCTGACCCGTCATATTCAACTATGATTTTGAAATTTTTTGTCATAACCGGTTGCACGGGACGTTGGCGAGTTGTTCTTCAAGGTATTCGTCAATCAGTTCTCCGAATTTGCCGTCTTTATACTCTCTTTTGCAGGACCTGCAAACAAGGCAGACCGTCCGTCAGGTTCTCTTGAG